>NZ_JBALOZ010000168.1:8227-12237 GCF_036965125.1 Bacillus sp. JJ1503 | reverse complement strand
TAAATTGATATATAAATACGAACATACATATTAATTAAACGTTTGATTAAATCCCCTCAAAGCCAGGCAGCTCAAGGGATTGAGACTGTTTAATCAAACGTTTGTTTAATGCTCTCTTACACTAACCGGGACTGGCTCTAATTTTCAGAAAAAATAGTTTTATTCGCATGAATTTTATGATAATATGAATACAATAATTCTTATTGGAATAATATGAATTAAATTCTTCTTATCCAGATAGAGGGTGGGACTGACGCAGCGAACTCTCGGCATCCAGCCTATAAAGTCACTCAGTTTGTGATGAAACCTGGTGCCTAATTTAGAAGAGTGGCTAATCAACCAGAAGATGAGAAGGTATTGGCAAAATATCTTCATGTTTTGTCATGCACCCTTCTCTTATCTTAGAGAAGATGTTTTCATTTTCCAAAGCTGCAAAGCTAGCAAGTGAAATCCAAATAGGAAAGGGAGAGAAAAAGATGGCGATTACAACATTTAAAGCAAAAACAGTATTAAAAGAAAACGTATTAGTGGAAACAGAATCGAGAGGGCATAAAGTCATTGTGGATGAGCCGGCTAGCTTAGGAGGAACGGATAAAGGGATGAATCCGGTGGAACTACTTCTGTCCGCTTTAGGTGCGTGCCAGTCAATCGTAGCGAGAACGTATGCGAAGCAATTCAATATCAATCTTCAAAAGTTTTGGGTTGAATTAGAAGGAGATATTGACCTAGATGGGTTTTTTAACAAATCAGATGTAAGACCAGGATTCTTATCCATACGATATACGTTTCATATCGAAACGGATGCCCCAGAAGATAAAATTGAAGCATTTAAAGCATTCGTTGAAGATCATTGCCCTGTCGGCGACACGATTGCCAATCCTGTGAATCTTGTCTCTTCAAAAGTGGTTGTCCATCAGCCTGTTAAATAAAATGCAGCCGCAAAGAAAAAATAATACTAATATATAAACTAATAAGAGACACACAGGAAAATTAAGTTCTTGTGTGTCTCTTTTAATATGCGACTAATGTGAAACAGGATTTTCCCAAGCGTCACTGCGACCGAAATGATTCTTTTTTCCGCTAATACTTTTTCGGGCCTCTATTAATCAAACGTTTGTTTAAATGCCCTCTTGCACTGATCGGACAGGCTCTCACTAAGTTTGTATCATAATAATTATTAAAATTAGGCCATTGCTATAAATTGATATATAAATACAATCTTACATATTAATCAAACGTTTAATTAAATCCCCTCAAAGCTAGGCAGGACAAGGGATTGGGACTGTTCAATCAAACGTTTGATTAAATCTTTTCATTAGCAAACGAAAAATAGTGAACATTAGTATGGTTATATAGATAATAGCAAAGTCTATCTAACGATTGTTGATTATCTTCGCAGCGTCACTGTGACCATTCGGTTAACGAAAAAAAGAACCCCACAGAAAAGCGGATCAGTCCGCTCTTCTGTGGGATCTAGTGTTGGTAAGTGAAGAATTAAACTTAAATCATACAACTCTACTTAGAAAATGTTCTAAAAATCGATCTGCATCTACTTCTGTACAGACGCGAATCTTTGGTTCACCTTCAAGATGACCGATGGTTCTTCCTTCCTCTTCTCCTTCTAAAACAACCTTTACATTCATCATTTCCGTCTTTACAAAACTTGAATCAATGGCAACTCCCACGGCAAGTGGATCATGAAGACCACAACCAGCAATACCTGGATAATATTTTTCATAATATCCAATATAAAACTCGGTCATGTCCGCAAAAAACTGAGCCGTTTCTTTTCCAGTCGCACGCCATTCGTTAACCCTTGATAGTGGCAATAATGTTTGCAAGGTTACATCTAATCCGACAAGAGTCACCTTTAAACCAGATGAGAAAACATAATCAGCTGCTTCAGGGTCAGAGAAGATATTCGCTTCTGCATAAGCATTTACATTCCCTGGTACTTTCACAGCCCCACCCATCACAACGACCTCTTTAACGAGCGGGATGATTTCCGGTGCTTTTTGGATTGCTAAAGCAAGATTCGTCAGTGGTCCCACAGCAATGATCGTTATCTCATGCGGGCGATTTTTCACCTGTTCGATCATAAAATCCGGAGCAAATTGACTTTTCGCTTTAGACGTCGGTTCGTTCTTCAACGTATTGCCTAATCCATCCTCTCCATGGACATGTTTCGCCCAAACCTCTTTTTCGCCGCGCACGAATCGTTGAGCAGTTCCTTGATAAACAGGGATGTTCTTCCCTAACTTTTCAATAACAGTAAGTGTATTACGAGTCGCTTCTTCTACGGGTACGTTACCGAAACAGGTCGTAAAACCAAGCAGCTCTAGTTCTGGAGAGTTTATGGAGTAAGACATCGCTAATGCATCATCAATCCCCGTATCAACATCAAAAATAATTGCTTTCATCACTAATCCCCATTTCAACAGTTTAAAATTTTTTCAAATTACTTGTCTGTGTAGCTTTTCAGTGCCTCGATGACCATATCCCAAAACTTCGTATGATCTAGCTTCAAGGCAACATTGACATTTGGTTCACGCCCAGTTACACCGTGCATATCTACTAAGGTCATTCCGTAAGTATGAACCCCGGTTGTCTCCACATCTACACGCAACTTTTTCGCCTCAACAACAGAAGGATCGATACAATACGCTACACAACAAACATCATGTACAGGTGGATGTTCGAATCCAAATACCTCTAAATACGTTTTGCGGAAAAACATCAGTAGCTCGCTCACAAATTGCGCAACGGGATTGTCAATCGCAGCAATGCGTTCGCAGACCTCGTTAGTCGCTAAAGCTTGATGAGTAAGGTCAAGCCCCATCATCGTAATCGGAACGCCACTCTCAAAAACAACCTTTGCAGCCTCCGCATCAACATAAATGTTGAATTCTGCTGCTGGAGTCCAGTTGCCAAACGTACCTCCGCCCATGATGACAATTTCTTGAATTTTAGATAGGATAGCCGGTTCACGTCTCATAGCCATCGCGATATTCGTTAGCGGGCCAGTAGGAACGAGTGTAATATCCCCATCTGATTCCATTAGCTTTCGAATAATAAAATCAACAGCGTGTTCCTTTTCGATCGTTTTAGTAGCCTCTGGCAGAACCGGTCCGTCCATTCCGGAATCTCCATGAATATCGGGAGCTGTTTCGCGTTTTCTGACAAGCGGTTGACCGCTTCCTTGGAAAACAGGTACATCATACATGCCGGCAATCTCACAAACTTTTAGGGCATTCTTCGTTGTTTTCTCCACTTCAGCATTCCCTGCTACAGTTGTAATACCGACTAATTCGATGTTTGGATTCCCTGCTGCGAGCAAAATAGCAATGGCATCATCATGACCTGGATCACAATCAAGAATAATTTTGCGTTTCTTGTTTTCTAGCATAGAAAAATACCGTCCTTTTCATTACTTTGTAAATGCCACACATAAAGAATCTACTATTTATTATGCTTTCATAGGGCATATATCAATCGAGCTAAAATGGTTTGTCTTTGATCATTTAAGATGAAACCACTTGATTTCCAATTTGCATATCCTCTCTTTTGATTGAAAGCGAGGACAAAAAAGAATGCTCAACATAACACAATCTTATAATATCAAATTTTCACATAAAAAAGAAAAACGATCTCAAAGGTAAATGAGACCATTTTATCATTCCATATATAAAAGAACACAGACCGACAGCATTGATTTCTACTAAATTTGAGTGCTTCGTATTTTTGGGTCATACCTAGCATAGCAATGCCAAAGCATCCAGAACCTTTCCCGCGCTATCTTCTTTCTCTTCTTAATCAAACGATTAATTAGACCCTCTAGGAATGGGCAGATACCTCAGTCTATCTACAATCTAGTCCAAAGATTGAAATTTCCAATGGATAAATCAATTTTTTGATGACAATTTTCATATTTATTGTTCCTTAAAAAGAGGAGAAAATTATTAACATCCTTGACTGCTTGCATAAAGGGAATGATTTCAAAATTTATGGAC
>NZ_JBALOZ010000168.1:0-8211 GCF_036965125.1 Bacillus sp. JJ1503 | reverse complement strand
AATAGTGAACATTAGTATGTTTGTATAGAAACATACAGAATCTATTTAGCGATTGTTGAATTTCTTCCGTGATCCATTTATTCTCATATTGAAATTGGCGTAACAGAAAATCGTAGCGTGATACTCCACCTATGGAATCCAGCATTAAACATACTTCCTTTTCTATGTATAATAAATGCTAATAAAACAATGACACATGAAAAATTGATTCTAAACTATAAATCAATTATTACTTTTTGTAGATTTTGAGCCATTGTAATCAAAGCTTCCGCTGAGGACGATGTTTCTTCCATTAAGGCATTTTGTTCCTTTGCTGAAGCAGCCACATTTTGTGTATTTCCTGTGACTTGTTCAGCAGTAGTAGCTACCTCTTCCACCATTTCCACCATATTTTGCGAGCAAAATTCACTTGCTCTACAAACGCTGCACAAAAATAGCCGTCCCTGATAAAGAGAGCAGCCATCACTTTACTTATATAAAGTTAATTGGCAACCTGGCGATCATAGTTCAATAGCTAAGCTGAACGACAGACCCATGGCTTTGCGTCCTCATCTTTCAATGAGTTTGCCTTTATCAAATTTTAATAACAAAATTACCATTACTTTCTTACAATTTATATAGTAATTAACATAAAATGAATAGTCAACAAAACTTAGCGAGATTTTACAAAAATGTTACATAATACGACAAATGTTTAATTGATTTATTCTTGAGTGTTTTTTCAACAAGAACAGACTAGGCGCCCCGGTTTCCCGTAGCAGATGTGCCTCCTTAGGAATTCCACTGTTAGTTATTATTTGTTTTATTTCATGGATTTTGCGTTCAACCTGGTTCATGGGTAAAGGTTACTAAACAAATACCCTTGGTCCTCATCACATAAATTTCTCTGAAGAAAAATTAAGTGGCCTTTTGATTCAACTCCTTCGGCAACGACCTCAAGTTTTTATTGATGAGCCATCGCAATTATCGTTTTTACAATGGTTGCATCATTGAACACTTGGTTATTTAAGTCCAATTGATTACAAACTTGAACACCTTAAAAAGTTGTCTAGTTTAGTGTTGACATACAATACCAATTAACTTGGCCCCACTACTACGTTGAACGCCTTTCCTCCTATCCCTGTACAAAAAAATCTTGCAAGCATATTGATTTCATGCGTTGCAAGATTAAGCCTTTTATATTTCAGCTACCTCTTATTGTTTGCAAAGTTCCCATATCTTAAAATCAATAAAAAACTTCAAAAAAATAATAACTTAAACAAAAACACCTTCGCCAAGAATATCTGGTAATTGTAGCATTTCGAAAACTTCCATTATATCCTCTCTTACGTTTGAAACTGTTATTTTAATTCCTTGATCATTTAAGGTTTGCACTAAGTTCAAAAGTAATCCCATTCCAGATGAATCTACAAAAGGGACATCCCTCAAATTCAGATTTATCTCCATATATTTTTCCATTTCCGGAATCAATTCTTCTATTATTTCAGTACCATCTATATCTAAATCTCCCATTAAACTTACTTCTAGATTCTCTCCCTCTGGAAAGAGTGAAAATTTTATCATACTAGCACCTCTACAATAGTCTATTCAAAAACGATATGCCCATTCTCATCAAGATAAGCACATATATGATATGTAGTTTCTTTGACGGTACGTTTCACATTCTCAATCTTTAATATAGTCCCTTCCAAGGCTTTATTTATATAAATTTTTTTATCCTTAGGAACCGAGATGATCGTAGCTAGCCCACTCATAGATCCAACCTCATTAACCTCTACGCCTAGTCTTCCATAAACCTCTCCACCACGTAAAATACCGCTGATTTTTAATATTCCTCCTGCGTGAATTTTTGTATTCACACATCCTTGCCCAAGTATCAATATATTTCCACTACTGTAAAGCCTACTATTCATAGCACTTGGAATCGTTATAAAAGAGTCTGAATCAACGGTAGTTTTACTACTCTCATGCAGATTCTTCATTTTTTTTGATAATTGAATAATCGGTTCAACAGAGACAACTTCATTCGTGAGAGATAAGAATAGGTTTGATAATGATACTGCAGTCATTTTCCATTCCTCATCTTCTAAGAACCCTTCTCCCATCCTTACAGCATCAACATATTTTTTTACTAGTGGTGGAAAATTTTTAAACTTCCTTTCTAGCAATATCCGAATTAATGGTTGTAGCCCGCCACGCGAAAAATCACTCGATTTAAACGCTGGAGAATGAGTTAGCTGTGTTATTAAAGCTATAATCTTTTCTACACTTTGATGGATATTCCCCAAAAGATGCCCTAATTCAGTTACAAGCATATTGTTTTTGCCTGCCGATATTTCAGAACTGATTATGTTTCCATAAGAAATAATGGATCCTGAAGAAGTGAGTGTAGCTTCATTTACTGTTTTATGTGTTATTATATCCCCCTCAGCTTCAACAACCATTCGTTCCTCTACTTCACCAGATATTTCAACATCGCCTTTAAAACGAATATTTCCAGAGGCTAAGTCTACATTTCCCATATGCTGAAGTTTTGGAACAATTGAAACTTTTACAAGTTGTCCTCTTTGTTCTACTCGAGGACGCCCAGATTCTGTTGCTACAATTTTATCTTCTACTACAATAACCCCTCTTCCAATATTTAGGACTATTGGCAACGTCTGTTTAGCAGGAATAGGCTCATTCAAAACAGTATATCCCATTTTACCTGGTATTGGTGAATGCACTACTGCAATTACCTTACCCCTCTCAACCTTTGGTATGATTTTTATCTCACGGAAGTCAACACGTCCATCCTCATTTTCTTTAGGACCTTCAAATGTTTCCGTCTCTACCTGCAGTTCAATCCAACCATGCTTTCCAGGCTTTGGTTCCTCTCCAGAAGCAATTATAAAAATCCCAGGTTCAGTAGATTCTATCGCTCTTAATATTTCATCCTGATTTATTCCCTGTTTTACGCCGATTTCTTCCAATTTGTTAACAACATCTAAAAAGTTAAGTGTATTATTAACCTCTTTCTTCTCTAATACATTTAATTCAATGTGATCGTCAACATCCATATCAGGAACAGTACGAAGAATTTTATAACCAGGTTCTAAAGAAAGTTGAACGTTTAATTTTTGTTGGTCGACAGTGATTTCCCAAACAGTCTCTTTTTCCTCGTTTTCTACTCTAATTTCATAAAGATCTTTTTCTGTAATTATTGTTGTTTTTTCATTCACAAGTTCATTGTTTTTGAACAACTTTATCCCATTGTTAATAGTAACCATCGGGAAGTGAGTGGGTGAAGATTTGCAATATAACTTTCCGTTCTTTAGCCAAACCTTCCCATCAGATATTTCTGTATCCGTTTGTTTAAATTCGGCTTGGTTTAGATAATCGTCTAGAAAATTCTCTTTCCCTTTATCAAACATTTCAATTGGAATATTACTCTCAAGATTTTCTATGAATTCATTAAGATTAGAAGTTGATGGGGTCCTTTGATTCTTTGTAAGTTTTACAATTGCCTTTTTTGAAGCAATTCCCAAAAAGCCTTTAGAATCATTTTGTATAATTTCTAAATCAACTTCATCCCTAGTTGCTCCTAATAGTTCTAAACCTAAATTTATTGCTTCATTCAAGTCCTTACCTTTCGAAATGATACTCGTCATATGTACCACCTAATCGTTTAAAAATGGTGAATTCAAACTAGTGATCTTGGAGACATCTTTTGTTACTTTAAGCAAAACCATTGTAATGTCATCTCTTTGAGGAGTACCTTTTGTAAATTCCGTAATTGAATTCATTACACATTGTTCTATTTCTCCCACTTGTTTGTCTTGATGGAGTTTTAATAGTTCAATTAATCTCTCTATTTTAAATTGCTCCCCGTTTATATTTTGTGCTTCTATTATTCCGTCAGTATATAAGAAAACTGTATCATTCTCCTCTAGAGTAATCGCACCTTCTTCATAGGAATGTTCTGGAAGACCGCCAACCATAATACCTGAAGTTTTCGGAAAGGGAATAACTGTTTGATCTTTAGCTTTAATAAGCAAAGGTAAATTATGCCCCGCATTAGCAAAAGTAAGAACTTTTGTTTTTGGATCCCAATCAGCACAATAAAGCGTAACAAAAGAACGTAATTTTCTTAAGTCGGAATAAAGTGCTTTATTCATTGCTTTAAGTGTTTCAGCAGGACTTTGTGTACTTTCAGCGGCACTTCGAAAAGCACCTCTTGTTAAGATCATTAACATCGCAGCTGGAATTCCTTTTCCCATTACATCCCCAATTACAATACGAAGTTTACCATTTACTAATGGATAGAAATCATAATAATCTCCACCAATAAGTCGAGCAGGAAGAGAAGTACCAAGGACTTGTCCTCCTTCAAATTCAGGTGTTTGTCCGTTTAACAACGTTACTTGGATATTTTGTGCTAAAGAAATTTCACGTTGCATTGATTTATCGATAGATTCTGTATCCTCATCAGTTCTTAAATGATGATAATTAAAGCTATCCGTAAACATTAACTCACCTCACCTTGTACTGCATCCAAAATACGGTATAAACCAACCGTTTCAAACACATGATGAGTTAACTCATTAATACCCTGAAGTATAATTTTGTAATTTTTCTCCTGGGATAAATAGATTGCATTCATAATGGCGCCAATACCGGTTGAATCAATAAAATCCAACTTAGAAAAATCAATTATTAAAGTTGCAATATCATTAATTTCATCCAAATAAGGCTCAATCACATTAGCAGTAGTAATATCTAACATCCCTATAAGCTCTAAAGTAGTAGTAGTACTTTCTACTTTTTTATTTACTGTTAACTCCATAATATCCCCTCATTTTAATCCTAAAGTTTAAATTTATTTATTTGTTCAAGTAATATTTTCGAGATATCTAGTAGTTCACTGGACTGAATATGTAAGGATTTCACTAAGTCTGACAGCGAAATTGTTGTATTTGTAGTTGCTGCCGTTTGATCATTAATAACAACTTTCATTTCTTCTATTTTCCCAAGAACCTTAGCAGCATTTCCATTGTCAATATAAGGAAGTAAAGCCTCATGAACACTATCTAAGAACTCTATAATGACATAAAGTTGATCTCTTGCTCTCAAGGTAGCTCCTGTTGATACCTCATACATTTTTTCTACTGATTGGGAAGCCTCCGCTTCTAAGATCAGGGACAAGCGTTGTATCTTCTTGGCTTGCTCTTGTGTTTCAAAAACAAGTTTGTTTAGCTTATCTACCATTCTGTTTGTACTATCAGAAAGACTTTCTAGTTCACTCTCATCGTTTACAAAACTTTTTACTGTAAGATCTCCCTCTTCTAGTAAATTAATTTGCCGTTTAATCTTTTGTATATTTTCATAGATTCGATTAAAATAACGAGCAGTTAATAAAAAAAGAACTAGTAATGAGGTTATTCCAGAAATAATTAAAATTGTTGAATGCTGATAGAGATGATCACTCATTTTACTGTAATCAAGTGCAATATAGATAACACTGTTCTCATCTATAGGTAGAAACATTTTATAAATTCTATCGCCGTTAACACGTTCAATATAAGATTCTTTGTTTACCACCTTTTGAGTAAGTAATTCTATATCTTTTTTAGTCTTTAATGTATACTGTCCAGCTTCTACCTTTTTAAGTGGCGGGTAAAGTTGCTTTTCTAACGAAGGATCAGCAAATACTTTTGGATTAAGAACAGCGATTTCTTTAACAATATCACTTTGTTTGACTAATTTTTTAATTTCAGAGCTTGGGCCAACAATTTCAGTATAGTTATATACCTCATTTGCTTTAATAAAAGGATTAATAATATAATCAGTACCTGGTACGTGATAATATGCATATTTAAAGAATTCTGGACTATTTGTATGTGAAGCGGATTGAGCAATTGGTAATACAAGTGTATGTTTATCGGTATAAGTAGCACCTGGAATTGATGCGACCTGATCACTCATTAATAAGTTTCCGATCTCGTAATATCCAAATTTTTTGAAACTAATTCCTACTTCATTTGGTTCAGTTGATAAAATGCCAACGTAGTCATCTTTTGTTTTGGTTTCTTGAATAATAGTGATACCTGCAAGGCCTAATTGTTCCTTAATTATTAAAAGTTCTTCAGTTGTGATCTCTGAAGCACTTTTTTTACCTAAAAGAGTTACAATATTATGAGCATATGCAACTAATTTTAAATCAATTTGATGTTCAATACTCTGGGCAGCTAAATTCGTTTGTTCAATCCCTCTAAGTACATTGTTTGCAACAGATTCTGCTTGCTGATTTGATTGTTTAACTATTTGATCATTCATAAAATATAGTTGGATTGCTCCTGAAATCAAGGCAATGATAATTGATAGAGATAGTGTAATCTTAAGAAATTGCCTGCGTATTGTTAATTGATTTCTCTTCATAAGATTGAGCTCCCCATCATTTCATAAGACCCATCATACCAAGATAGTGATAATTTGCGAATTTCATCTAATTTATTATTACAAACATGTCCTTCATTCTCATATTTGATTAATTGCTTTTCGGAATTAATTGAATCAAATAATTGATGCATAACATTAGTTGTTACCATCAAATCCTTACAACCATGGAAAATAATAATTGGTGCCTTACAATCTGCTCCGTTCAGTTTTGGCATTGCTCTTGTATCCATGTCATCCACAATACAAGAACAGTACATCCGATCCATAAAATAACTAGGCATATTTAGGTCTTCAAGATTTCCGGCAGGACTAACGGCCACTGCTTTTGAAACATTTTTATGAGAACTCCCATATAAAACCCATGATCCACCTAAGCTTGTTCCAAATAAATTAATCGGCAATCCTTTAAACTCTTCGTATGCATAATCAATTACATGATTAATCATTTGTTCCCACTTCTGTCTTGTACCTATAACTGAATTATTAATGAACGTTTCCCCTTGGCCAGGACCATCGAAACTTAATGTAATGTAACCTGCTTCAACGAAATCCATTTCATATTTAAAAAGTTCTTCTTTCGTGGAATCAATAGGATTAATGATAACAATACAACCTTTTGGATTAGTAGGAATTCGAACCCTTCCCGAACAAATAAAACTATTATTAACTGTTAATTTTTTGTAAATCGTTTTATATCTTGAAAGTGAGTCAGCTATACTAGTATAGTACAAGCACAATCTATACCAGTTTTGTTTCTGTTCAGTCTTCTTAGGATTTAGCCAAAAATTGATGTTATAATATAATGCAGCTTGACGATATACATATTCTGCTTTTGGATGCTTACCATCTGCTTCTAATTCTATTGCCATTTTAATTTTTTTCAGTGCTAAACTCTCCCAAGAAGCATACCAATCTTCCACCGTATTTAAATGGTTGCGGATTTCAGATAAATCTTTTATTTCCAATCCGTGAACGATCCATCTTTCCCAAAAAGCATCTATTAATTTTGCTGTTTTTAACGTTCTATTGATCGTTTTGGTTATTGACTTGTCTTCGGGTGGGTTAAACGTCACGTTATCATTAATAAGTTGCATTAACAACCCCCGCCTTCTCTCTAGAATCAAAAGTTAATATTAAAGTTGAACCTTTTGGTGTGGTAAATAATAAAACTTGTTTAGCCATTTTCATCATTAACGTAAATCCCTGCCCCATTGAATTTTTTGTTGAATAACCCGCCAACAATGTATTTTTCGGCAATTCTTTTAGAGGAAAACCTGGTCCTTTATCTTCTATCACAAACCTAATTTCATTGCTTTCTTTACTTTCTAGGATAGTCATTTTCCCTTGTTCTGCATGTTTTATAATGTTTGTAATCGCTTCTGATAAAACTAATAGCCAACTCATAATTTTTGCTTTATTGAAATTATGTGCTTCAAGTCTTTCTTTTGCCACATTACGACAAATAGGGATATCTTTACGACCTATAATTTCACTTTCGCATAACACAATTCCCTTTTTGTATTTGTTGACCTCTTCCTCTGATATGAGTAAAAATTGTCCTTGCGTTGCTGCATTAATTACATCCCGATAGATTTCCCATTCCCCATCTACTTTTTCATTAATTGGTGCAATAGTGACACCATTAAAAATATCTTTCTTATGAATCTCATATGTTTTTAACAAAACATTTTGTAAATTACTATTCAATGGAAGTTCCTTAACCTTTTGTGAAATATCGTGTTGTTGGTCATTCCATTTCAATAGTTGCTCACT
>NZ_JBALOZ010000167.1:0-3811 GCF_036965125.1 Bacillus sp. JJ1503 | reverse complement strand
AATAACATTTATATATTAAATAATGAGATAGTCTTTAGATTCCCAAAATCTGAAGATCTTTTATCTAAAATATTGAATGAAGGCAAAATACTAAATTTGTTAAAATATAAAAAACCTATTTTATGCATACCAGACTATGAATATGTTTTCAGTGGGAGTGATTTAAAAGGCGTTAAATATTCTTTCTTGAAAGGTAAGTCTTTAGGTGAATATCCCATTAACAATCTTAGAGATAATCCAAACAACGCCAAGTTGATTGGTGATTTTCTAACGAAGTTGCATAGCATTGATGTTTCAAACCCTAATCTAATTAACTTAGAGACAATCCATACACTTAAATACTGGGAAAATTTATATTCCTCAGTCAAAAATGATATATTTCCTTTTTTAAATGACCAGCGACAGAATGAAATTAATGAAGTATTCACTAATTTTATTGACCTCTTTCCAAGTTTAACTTTTAAAAAATCAATAATACACGGTGACTTGACTGCCTCAAACATTATTTATAATAAGGGTAAAAACTGTATTGATGGCATTATTGACTTTACAGATGCCCAAATAGGAGATCCTGCTTTCGATTTTGCAGGTTTATATTGGTCTTTTGGTTCAGAATTTACAAAGGACGTATTATCTTGGTATAGCGCTCCTGAATCGTCTGAGAATTTATTTAATAGAGTAAAAAACTTTTATGGATTACAACCAGTTTTTCATGAAATATTATTTGCAGTGAAAAATAATCAACAAATCAATTGGGATACTGCCTTTGAAAAATTTTCTTACCTAAAAAATTTATATGAAACATAATTAGTAGCCTGTTATTAAATTAAAGGTGATTATCTTAATAAGGTATAAGCATTTGATCTCTAACTTTAGCTAACCAGTTAAGCTCTTATGTTTTTCCGTTAAAGGGCGCTTTTCTGANNGGCCATTTAATGGAATAAGGCTTATTAAGCTAAAGGTTTGGTTAGTTGAATTTGTTGGCCAGAAAAAAAAACCGCACACAATGCGGTCTGATGTTCAATAATTATGGGATACCTTTTTAGGGAAGACTTGTATTTTACTCATCATTACTAATGGGTTCCACATTTTGTTCATTTGTTTGACCCCCATATTGCTGGTTAATTTCTTTAGCTAACTCATCTAAAAATTCATCAGATAAAAAGGGACTATTGTCTTTGAACATATAAATCCTCCTTTGACGTTGCATCTCTTAAATATTTTTCTAAAGCATGAATTAATATCTACGTTACTAACATTTCCGTTTTTCTGTTTTTTTATCTTTTTACATAAAATTTATTTACTTTTGCAGAACACAGGAGTATTATAATCACTGTTTCAAATTTCTAAATCGCTGAAACCATTAGGTACGGGGGAACCATTTTTGTGGGTTGTTACTTAACCCAAGGGGTGAATCCTTTCAAGGTAGGGCTACTCAAAGGCCCGAATCCGACAGCTAACCTCGTAAGCGTTAAATGAGAAGGAAGGTGGAGCTTGTGACACAAAAAAGTGATGTGTCTACAGGTCTGTTTAACTCTGACTTGTAGGCACTTTTTTTTATTCATGTAAAAATTTTGTTCTTTTAGAGAAATTACTGTTTATAAGGGAATATATAACCT
Source organism: Bacillus sp. JJ1503 (assembly GCF_036965125.1). Lineage (NCBI taxonomy): Bacteria > Bacillati > Bacillota > Bacilli > Caryophanales > Bacillaceae > Bacillus > Bacillus sp. JJ1503. The sequence continues at coordinate 2,192 of NZ_JBALOZ010000167.1, read as the reverse complement.
ATTGACACTATTTAGGCGGTGAGTAATTAATGATTTCATTCATAAAAAGGCTTTTAATTGGACGACCTTTAAAATCCAATGAATTAGGAGAACAGAAACTTAACAAAACGAAAGCATTAGCGATCCTTTCTTCTGATGCTTTATCATCAGTGGCATATGGTCCTGAACAAATTTTGATAGTATTGGTCACAGTAGGTGCTGTAGCATTTTGGTATTCAATTCCTATCGCAGTTGGTGTATTAATTCTTTTAACAGCTCTTATATTGTCTTACAGGCAAATCATCTTTTCTTATCCTCATGGCGGTGGAGCGTATGTGGTTTCAAAGAGCAATCTAGGTGTAAATCCAGGCTTAATAGCTGGAGGTTCGCTATTGGTAGACTACATACTTACTGTTGCTGTAAGTGTGTCTGCTGGTACAGATGCTCTAACATCTGCTTTTCCCACCTTACATAACTTTAATGTGGAAATTGCTATTGCATTTGTGATTTTTATTACAATTTTGAATTTAAGAGGAGTAACGGAGTCTGCATCAATTTTAGCTTACCCCGTTTACTTATTCGTTGTAGCGATGTTCATATTAATTGGTGTGGGTATTTATAATATTCTAACAGGAGGAGTTTCACCTGAAATACACACCCCGATTGGTACACCTGTAGCGGGAATCAGTTTATTTATTCTTTTAAGGGCGTTTGCTTCGGGAAGTTCCGCCTTAACAGGGGTTGAAGCTATATCCAATGCCATTCCCAATTTTAAAGATCCAGCTCCTAAAAATGCTGCTAAAACATTAATGGCAATGGGAGCCTTGCTTGCGATACTGTTTTCAGGAATCATATTTTTAGCCTATTATTATGGCATTGCTCCAAGTAGAGAGGTAACCGTTGTTTCCCAAATTGCAGAAGAAACTTTCGGTCGAAATTTCATGTACTTCTTTATTCAAGGAACTACAGCATTGATATTAATCCTTGCTGCAAATACTGGTTATTCTGCTTTCCCATTGCTGGCTGTTAATCTCGCAAAAGATAAGTTTATACCAAGGATGTTTCTGATTAGGGGAGACCGATTAGGATATTCTAATGGGATCCTCATACTTGGAATTGCTTCTATCATTTTAATTCTTGCTTTTCGGGCAGAAACAGAGCATCTTATTCCACTTTATGCAGTTGGAGTATTTCTCCCATTTACTTTGTCTCAATCGGGAATGATGGTTAAATGGCTGCGAGAAAAGCCCAAAGGGTGGATTCCAAAATTCATAATTAATACAACGGGTGCTGTTATTAGCTTTACGGTCACAATGATTTTCTTTTTAACAAAATTTTCACAGGTTTGGTCAATCTTAATTTTTCTACCTATCATTGTCTTGCTCTTTCATCGAATTAGAAAGCATTATGAAGCTGTTGGAGACCAGCTTAGGCTTACAACTTGTGAATCTCCTGTGAAAATTGAGGGTAATGTTATGATAGTGCCTGTTGCCGGCATGACTCACGTTGTAGAGAATTCCTTAAATTATGCTAAATCGCTTTCTCCTGAACAAATTATTGCTGTATATGTTGCATTTGAAAGAGAAGACGAGAAGAAGTTTGGAGAAAAATGGAGGAAATGGCAACCTGATGTAAGACTAGTAACACTGCACTCTCATTATAGAAGTATCATCAACCCACTAACCAAATTTGTTGATACTGTGGAGCATAAAGCGAGGGAAGGAAATTATAATGTGACAGTTGTCATTCCACAATTTATACCTAAAAAAGGTTGGCACAATATTCTTCACAACCAATCAAGCTTACTAATTCGTGCCTTCTTATTGTATCGGAGAGATGTGGTCGTTACAACTGTACCTTATCATTTAAAAAAATAAAGAGCAGGACTTTCATGTACTTCCTTACTTTGATATTAACGGAGCTGCTTTAAGCAGCTCTTTCTTATTTGAACTATCATGTAAAAACAGCACTTTATTGCGTATTCTGTGGTGAACGCTGGGTTCATGGTTGGGTAACGGTGCTAAAGTTCAATATAAGCGAACTGTTTCAATAGCCTTTGATCTTCCACAAAAGGGCGCTTTTCTGAAACAAGGAAAGCGTCTTTCTTCATGAAAAGGGCCATTTTCTTGAATAAAGTTGGAAGGTTATGTGTTATAAATTTAAGTTGATCAAAAAAGGAAATTTATGGAGTTTACAGAATTAGTTAACGAATA
>NZ_JBALOZ010000166.1:34531-34767 GCF_036965125.1 Bacillus sp. JJ1503 | reverse complement strand
AATCTACCGTTTGTGGTGTTGGGTTAACGATGTCGATTAGACGTTTGTGCGTACGCATTTCGAACTGCTCACGAGAATCTTTGTACTTATGAACCGCACGAAGGATTGTGTAGATAGACTTTTCAGTCGGTAATGGAATCGGGCCAGATACAGCCGCACCAGAACGTTTTGCAGTCTCAACAATCTTTTCAGCAGATTGATCAAGGATTCTGTGATCATACGCTTTTAAACGAATA
>NZ_JBALOZ010000166.1:0-34494 GCF_036965125.1 Bacillus sp. JJ1503 | reverse complement strand
CGAATTTTTTGTTTTGCCATTATTTTCCCTCCTTTTCGCCTATTTTAAAATAGACATTCTCCGTGAAAATTTCCCACACACTCGCCATGGCAAAGCGGCCGGGTGTGTCAGCAACCTTTCACTTCATCGCAGTCAAAGACCAACATTGTCTATTATACAGAAAACACAAGTCAATTGCAACACTAAATAATGCAATTTCTAGATGTCTTTCACACTCGTATTATTATAGCGGCATTCATTCTAATTTTCAAGTGAGTCTTCGGGAATCCAATAATTACATAAATCATTTTTCTAGTCATATAAAAACATCAATATTTACTTCATAGTACATATATAGAAGAAACAGTACTATTTCCTTATTCTCTATAAAGCAAAATAAAAAACCAGATGGATCGTCACCCACCTGGTTTCTATCATTAATTATTCAACGATTGTAGCAACAACGCCAGCGCCTACTGTACGTCCACCTTCACGAATAGAGAACTTAGTTCCTTCTTCGATAGCGATTGGTGCGATAAGCTCAACGTGCATTTCAATGTTATCTCCAGGCATAACCATTTCTACGCCTTCAGGAAGATTACAAATACCAGTTACGTCAGTTGTACGGAAGTAGAACTGAGGACGGTAGTTAGTGAAGAATGGAGTATGACGTCCACCCTCTTCTTTAGATAATACGTAAACTTCAGCTTTGAAAACTGTGTGTGGCTTGATTGTACCTGGCTTAGCAAGTACTTGTCCACGTTGGATATCTTCACGAGCTACACCACGAAGAAGAGCACCGATGTTATCTCCAGCTTCAGCGTAGTCTAGTAATTTACGGAACATTTCAACTCCAGTAACTGTAGTTGATTTTGGCTCTTCTGTGAAACCAGTGATTTCAATAACGTCTCCAACTTTAACTACTCCACGCTCAACACGTCCAGTAGCAACAGTTCCACGACCAGTGATTGAGAATACGTCCTCAACTGGCATCATGAATGGCTTGTCAGTGTCACGAGTTGGGTTTGGAACATACTCATCAACAGCAGCCATAAGCTCAATGATTTTTTCTTCCCATTCTGCTTCACCTTCAAGAGCTTTAAGAGCAGAACCTTTAACTACAGGAATGTCATCTCCTGGGAAGTCGTATTCAGAAAGAAGGTCACGAACTTCCATTTCTACTAATTCAAGAAGCTCTTCATCGTCAACCATGTCACACTTGTTCATGAACACAACAAGGAAAGGTACACCTACTTGACGAGAAAGAAGGATGTGCTCACGAGTTTGTGGCATTGGGCCGTCAGCAGCAGATACTACTAGGATACCGCCGTCCATTTGAGCAGCACCAGTGATCATGTTTTTAACGTAGTCAGCGTGTCCTGGGCAGTCAACGTGTGCATAGTGACGGTTTTCAGTTTCGTACTCAACGTGAGAAGTTGAGATAGTGATTCCACGCTCTTTTTCTTCTGGAGCGTTATCGATTTGGTCGTAACCTTTTGCTTCTCCACCCATTTTCTTTGCAAGTACAGTAGTGATAGCAGCAGTTAAAGTAGTTTTACCATGGTCAACGTGTCCGATTGTACCAATGTTAACATGGGGTTTTGAACGGTCAAATTTAGCTTTAGCCATTAGGAAAATCCTCCTTTAATATATAAAAAATAAGTATTATTTGAGCCGCGAAGAGAAATCCCCTCGCAGCTATGATGCTTACAATAGTAGTTATACTTGATTAAAAAGGTAAAATCAATTACTTTTATTCACCTTTATGTTTTTTGATGATTTCTTCAGAAATTGATTTTGGTACTTCTTCGTAATGATCAAATGTCATAGAGAAAACACCACGACCTTGTGTGCTTGAACGTAATGAAGTAGCGTAACCAAACATTTCTGATAGCGGAACCATTGCACGTACAACTTGAGCGTTGCCGCGAGCTTCCATACCTTCAACGCGACCACGGCGTGAAGTAACGTTACCCATAATATCTCCCATGTATTCTTCAGGGATAATAACTTCAACCTTCATTACCGGCTCAAGAATTACAGGGCTACATTTAGATGCTGCATTTTTCAATGCCATTGATGCAGCAATCTTAAACGCCATTTCAGATGAGTCAACATCATGGTAAGATCCATCAAACAATCTAGCCTTAATATCAACTAATGGGAAGCCAGCAAGGACTCCTCTATCAAGCGCATCTTCAAGACCAGCTTGTACAGGAGCGATATATTCACGAGGAACAACCCCACCGACAATACCATTTTCGAATTCAAAGCCTTTACCTTCTTCGTTTGGAGAGAATTCAATCCAAACATGACCATACTGTCCGCGTCCACCAGATTGGCGAGCAAATTTACCTTCAACTGACGCTGAAGCACGGAAAGTTTCACGGTAGGCAACCTGTGGTGCACCAACGTTAGCTTCTACTTTAAATTCACGACGCATACGGTCAACAAGGATATCAAGGTGAAGCTCACCCATACCAGCAATGATAACTTCTCCAGTTTCCTGGTCAGTATGTGCACGGAATGTCGGATCTTCTTCTTGAAGCTTTTGTAGAGCAGTTGTCATCTTATCTTGGTCAGCCTTTGTTTTTGGCTCGATAGATAATTGAATAACTGGCTCTGGGAATTCCATAGATTCTAAGATAACAGGAGCTTTTTCATCACAAAGTGTATCCCCTGTAGTCGTGTCTTTCAAACCTACAGCCGCTGCGATATCTCCAGCATGTACAATCGAAATCTCTTCACGAGAGTTAGCATGCATTTGCAGAATACGTCCTACACGCTCACGCTTACCTTTCGTTGAGTTTTTCACATAAGAACCTGAGTTCAATGTACCAGAGTAAACACGGAAGAATGTAAGTTTACCAACATAAGGGTCAGTCATAACTTTGAAAGCAAGAGCTGAGAACGGCTCGCTGTCATCTGCGTGACGCTCTGTTTCTTCCTCTGTATCTGGATTAACACCATTAATAGCTGGAATATCCAGTGGAGACGGAAGATAGTCGATTGCTGCATCAAGCATTTTTTGAACACCTTTGTTTTTGAAAGCAGTTCCGCACATTACTGGATAGAATTCAACGCTTAGAGTTGCTTTACGGATAGCCGCTTTTAGCTCTGCCTTAGTGATTTCTTCTCCACCAAGGTATTTTTCCATTAGTTCTTCATCAAGTTCAGCTACTGCTTCAATTAACTTTTCACGATATTCTTCGGCTTGAGCTTGATATTCTTCTGGGATTTCTCCAACTTGAATATCAGTTCCAAGATCGTTGTTGTAGAATGTAGCATCCATTTCAACCAAGTCAATGATACCTTTGAACGCATCTTCAGCACCGATTGGTAATTGAATTGGAGCAGCATTCGCTTGTAGACGATCATGTAGAGTTTTTACAGAATATAAGAAATCTGCACCGAGTTTATCCATTTTGTTAACGAAAACAATACGTGGCACGCCGTAAGTTGTAGCTTGGCGCCATACTGTTTCGGTTTGTGGTTCTACCCCAGATTGAGCATCAAGGACAGTAACTGCACCATCAAGTACACGAAGTGAACGTTCAACTTCAACTGTGAAGTCTACGTGTCCTGGTGTATCGATGATGTTAACGCGGTGACCTTTCCATTGTGCAGTTGTTGCTGCAGATGTAATCGTGATTCCGCGCTCCTGCTCTTGCTCCATCCAGTCCATCTGGGCTCCACCTTCGTGTGTTTCACCGATTTTGTGGATTTTTCCTGTGTAGTAAAGAATACGCTCAGTTGTTGTTGTTTTACCGGCATCGATGTGAGCCATGATTCCGATATTACGAGTATTTTCTAAGGAGAACTCTCTTGCCATTGGGTCTTTCTCCTTCCTAGTATGAGTAATATTTTGTATTGGGTATAAATCCTACCAACGATAGTGAGCAAATGCTTTGTTAGCTTCTGCCATTTTGTGAGTGTCTTCACGTTTCTTAACAGATGCTCCAGTATTGTTAGCAGCATCTAGAATTTCGTTAGCTAAACGCTCTTCCATCGTCTTTTCTCCACGTAGACGAGAGTAGTTTACTAACCAGCGAAGACCAAGAGTTGTACGACGATCTGGACGCACCTCTACTGGTACTTGGTAGTTAGATCCGCCGACACGGCGTGCTTTTACTTCAAGTACAGGCATGATGTTTTTAAGCGCTTGATCGAAAACTTCCATTGGCTCTTTTCCAGCGCGCTCGCTAATAATATTAAATGCTGAGTAAAGAATTGCTTGAGATTTACCTCTCTTACCGTCAACCATCATTTTATTAATAAGTTTGCTAACAAGCTTTGAGTTGTAAATCGGATCCGGTAATACGTCTCTTTTTGCTATAGGACCTTTACGTGGCATATTAGTTCCTCCTTTCAAAAATTCTTTTCTTTATTTTATTGAAATTATTTTTTCGCTGCTTTTGGTCTCTTTTGACCGTATTTAGAACGACTTTGCATACGGTTAGCAACACCAGCTGTGTCTAATGCTCCACGAACGATATGGTAACGTACCCCCGGTAAGTCCTTTACACGTCCGCCACGGATTAGAACAACGCTGTGTTCTTGCAGGTTATGACCGATACCAGGAATATAAGCATTAACCTCGATCCCGTTAGATAAACGTACACGAGCATATTTACGTAATGCTGAGTTTGGTTTTTTCGGAGTCATTGTACCAACACGAGTACATACACCGCGTTTTTGTGGTGAAGAAACATTTGTTTGTGCTTTTTTGAAGCTGTTATAGCCTTTGTTTAGCGCAGGTGATTTTGACTTATCCTCTTTCGTTTGACGAGGCTTGCGCACTAATTGGTTAATTGTAGGCATTGAATTGTCCTCCCTTCACTATTTTGTTTAAGCCCACACATCCAGGTGGTTCATTTTGTTGCAAAAAACAAAGTCTTTGTAGATTCGTTCTACAAAAACAGTTTTTAATTGATAATCGCAACAGCTGCTGCACCAACATCAATTCCACATGCTTTTCCAAGCTTTTTCATGGAGTCTACATAGAGAACCGGAACATTTACTTCAGATGCTTTACTTGCCACATTTGCGATTACTTTCGGGTCTGCATCTTTGGCAATAATAACCTCTTTAGTTGTTCCTGTCTGCAGTGCTTTCACAGTTTGCCTAGTTCCTATTATTACTTCTTTTGCCTGCAATACTTTTTCATAAGACATAAGTGACATCCTCCAAAGTATCCAGTTAATAGGAGCACCTTTGCTATATTACCATCTTCATTTTTGGATGTCAACAAACAATCTTATATTTTTTTAAAAAATATGATGGTAATCCATTTAAAAAACGGTACTGGCCAAGCGATTTAGCCAGCACCGATCATCTGAATTTATTCTACAGGAACTGCATCCTCAGCCGCCTCTTCCTTTGTGTAAGGCTCAGCTCTGCGATAACGCTGCATTCCAGTTCCAGCTGGGACTAACTTACCAATGATAACATTTTCCTTTAATCCCAGTAGTTCATCACGTTTTCCTTTAATCGCCGCATCTGTAAGAACTCTAGTTGTTTCCTGGAATGATGCAGCAGATAGGAACGAATCTGTTTCAAGTGATGCTTTCGTGATACCTAGTAACACTGGACGTCCTGTTGCAGGAAGCTTACCAGCAAGAAGGGCTTTCTCATTAGCATCTGTAAACTGATGTATGTCAAGAAGTGTCCCTGGCAATACATCTGTTTCAGCTGCATCAATGACACGTACCTTACGAAGCATCTGGCGAACCATTACTTCGATGTGCTTGTCACCAATTTCAACCCCTTGCATACGATAAACCTTCTGTACTTCGCGTAATAAGTATTCTTGAACAGCCGTAACGTCCTTCACTCTGATTAATTCCTTCGGATCAATCGAACCTTCCGTTAATTCCTGTCCGCGTTCTACCTGGTCATTCACCGCTACTTTAAGTCGTGCTGTATATGGCGCTGAGTATGTGCGGGATTCTACTTCACCTTGGACAACAATCTCATGCTGACGGTCTCTGCCTTCATTAATCCCTACTACAATTCCTTCAATTTCGGAAATAACAGCTACCCCTTTAGGATTACGTGCTTCAAACAATTCTTGGATACGCGGCAAACCTTGTGTAATATCGTCTCCCGCAACTCCACCTGTATGGAATGTACGCATCGTTAACTGTGTTCCAGGCTCACCGATAGATTGAGCAGCGATAATACCTACTGCCTCACCAACTTCAACCTCTTGACCAGTTGCTAGATTGCGGCCATAGCATTTCTTACATACGCCGTGGCGCGTGTTACAAGTAAATGCTGAACGGATCCAAACTTGTTCTATGTTCGCTTCTGTAACCTCTTGAGCAAGATCTTCCGTAATTAGACCATTTTCAGGTACGATTACTTCTTTAGTTTCCGGATGTTTAATAGCCTTTCTCGCATGTCGGCCAATTAGACGTTCTTCCAAAGTTTCAATCACTTCAGTGCCATCTTTCAACGCACTAATTAGTAAGCCTCTATCCGTACCACAATCATCTTCACGAACAATGACATCTTGAGCAACGTCTACTAGACGACGTGTTAAATAACCTGAGTCCGCTGTTTTTAACGCTGTGTCGGCTAGACCTTTACGAGCACCGTGAGTAGAAATAAAGTATTCCAATACTGTTAAGCCTTCACGGAAACTTGATCTAATTGGTAACTCGATAATTCTACCGGCCGGGTTCGCCATCAGTCCGCGCATACCTGCTAACTGAGTAAAGTTAGATGCGTTACCACGGGCGCCGGAATCACTCATCATAAAGATAGGGTTTGATTTATCAAGTGACTTCATCAATTTCTCTTGAATGGTGTCTTTTGCAGCACTCCAAATGGAGATAACACGATCATAACGCTCATCTTCTGTTATGAGACCGCGTCTAAACTGCTTCATAACATTATCAACTTTTGTTTGTGCCTCTTGGATAATCAGTTCCTTCTCGCCAAGTACCACGATGTCAGAAACACCAACTGTAATACCTGCTTTTGTAGAGTGCTTAAATCCAAGATCCTTCATGCGGTCAAGCATTTTTGATGTTTCAGTAATTTTATAGCGTTTGAAAACTTCAGCAATAATATTACCAAGAATCTTCTTCTTAAACGGATCTACTAGCGGCATTTCACGAATAACCGAAAGTACTTCCTGACCTCTTTCTACAAAATATTTAGCTGGAGTTTCCTCCTCTAAATTTTGTCTAGTAGGCTCGTTTATATAAGGGAAGGATGCCGGCAAAATTTCATTGAAGATTAGCTTTCCTACTGTTGTAACAAGGAGCTTCTGATTTTGCTCCGGTGTAAATGTTGGATTTTTCAAGGATCCAGCATGAACTGCCACACGTGTATGCAGGTGGACATATCCATTCTGATACGCGAGCAACGCTTCATTTACATCCTTAAAAATCATCCCTTCTCCAACTGCGCCATCTCTTTCAAGAGTCAAGTAGTAGTTTCCTAATACCATGTCCTGAGAAGGAGTTACAACTGGTTTTCCATCTTTCGGATTCAAAATGTTTTGAGCTGCAAGCATTAACAGACGTGCTTCAGCTTGTGCTTCTGATGAAAGTGGAACGTGAACCGCCATTTGGTCACCATCGAAGTCAGCGTTATAGGCTGTACAAACGAGCGGATGAAGACGAATAGCACGGCCTTCAACTAATGTTGGTTCAAACGCTTGAATTCCTAATCTATGAAGAGTAGGGGCACGGTTCAGAAGAACTGGATGTTCTTTAATAACACTTTCTAAAACATCCCAAACCTCTGGCTGAACACGTTCAATTTTGCGTTTGGCCGATTTAATATTATGAGATAAGCCCTTTTCGACTAACTCTTTCATAACGAATGGCTTAAATAACTCTAATGCCATTTCTTTCGGAAGTCCGCACTGATACATCTTTAAGTTAGGTCCTACAACGATAACCGAACGGCCAGAGTAGTCAACACGTTTTCCTAATAGGTTTTGACGGAAGCGTCCCTGCTTACCTTTTAACATGTGAGATAGTGATTTTAATGGACGGTTACCAGGTCCTGTAACAGGTCTGCCACGGCGGCCATTATCAATTAAAGCATCTACGGCTTCTTGGAGCATACGCTTTTCGTTTTGAACAATGATACTAGGCGCACCAAGATCCAATAAACGTTTTAGACGATTATTTCTATTAATCACACGACGGTATAAATCATTTAGGTCAGATGTAGCGAAACGGCCGCCATCAAGCTGAACCATCGGACGAAGCTCCGGCGGGATAACAGGGAGTACATCAAGGATCATCCAAGATGGCTCATTGCCTGAACCACGGAAAGCTTCCAATACTTCTAAACGCTTAATAGCACGTGTTCTTCGCTGTCCTTGTGCGGTTCTTAGCTCATCTTTTAAAATGTCAACTTCTTTATTTAAATCAATATCTGAAAGAAGTTTTTTAATGGATTCAGCACCCATAGAAGCTTGAAACTTATTTCCGTATTTTTCACGATATGCCCGGTATTCCTTTTCCGAAAGCAATTGCTTTCTCTCGAGGGCCGTGTCACCTGCATCAGTCACTACGTAAGACGCAAAGTAAATGACTTCTTCCAAAGCACGCGGAGACATATCAAGAACAAGTCCCATTCTGCTTGGGATTCCTTTGAAATACCAGATGTGGGAAACAGGAGCAGCAAGCTCAATATGACCCATTCTTTCACGACGCACCTTTGCACGCGTAACCTCAACGCCGCATCGGTCACAAACTACACCTTTATAGCGTACACGTTTGTATTTTCCGCAATGACATTCCCAGTCCTTTGTTGGTCCGAAAATTCGTTCACAGAATAAACCGTCTTTTTCAGGTTTTAACGTACGATAGTTAATCGTTTCAGGCTTTTTTACCTCACCATGTGACCACGAACGGATCTTATCTGGTGAAGCAAGGCCGATTTTCATATACTCAAAATTGTTTACATCTATCAAGGGGCCTACCTCCCTTTTTATCTCCGGGCTATGCCCATTTTGCCCATAAAAAGCAATTGGGGTGCAATGATAATGTTCATCAGCCCCGCTTAAATATGCGAAGGCTGTGAACTAATATTAAATTTTATCCGTAACCTACTCTTTAGTAACAACTTCTTCAGCTTCTGAGTTTTGCGGTTCAGGAGCAATTGTGAAGGATTCAGCTTGCTGCATATCCTCCTCATCCTCCGTATCACGCATTTCAATTTCTTTCTCATCACCTGAAAGAATCTTAACATCCATACCTAGACTTTGAAGTTCTTTAATTAATACTTTAAATGACTCAGGTACTCCAGGCTCTGGAACGTTTTCGCCTTTGACGATGGCTTCATACGTTTTCACACGTCCTACAACATCATCCGATTTAACCGTTAAGATTTCCTGCAATGTATAAGCAGCGCCATACGCTTCAAGCGCCCATACTTCCATCTCTCCGAAACGCTGTCCGCCAAATTGAGCTTTACCGCCCAAAGGCTGCTGTGTAACAAGAGAGTATGGACCTGTCGAACGAGCATGAAGTTTATCATCAACCATGTGAGCAAGTTTAATCATATACATGACACCAACAGATACCCGGTTGTCAAAAGGCTCTCCTGAACGTCCATCATATAGGACTGTTTTCGCATCACGCGCCATTCCAGCCTCTTCAATAGTTGCCCAAACATCTTCTTCAGTTGCACCATCAAATACAGGAGAAGCAACGTGGATGCCCAAAGATCTGGCAGCCATACCAAGATGCAGCTCAAGCACCTGTCCAATGTTCATACGTGATGGTACCCCTAATGGGTTTAACATAATATCAACAGGTGTTCCGTCCGGCATATAAGGCATATCTTCTTCTGGTAAAATTCTAGAGATAACCCCTTTGTTACCATGTCGTCCGGCCATCTTATCCCCTTCGGAGATTTTACGCTTTTGAACAATGTAAACACGCACGAGTTGATTTACGCCTGGGGGCAACTCATCTCCATCTTCTCGATTAAAGACTTTAACATCCAGAACGATTCCGCCGCCGCCGTGTGGAACACGAAGGGAAGTATCACGGACTTCTCGAGCCTTTTCACCAAAGATAGCATGTAATAATCTTTCTTCCGCAGTAAGTTCTGTTACACCCTTAGGGGTTACCTTACCTACTAGCAAATCGCCATCCTTAACCTCAGCACCTGTACGAATAATTCCTCTTTCATCCAGATTGCGAAGAGCATCCTCCCCAACGTTTGGAATATCACGAGTAATTTCTTCAGGTCCGAGCTTCGTATCACGAGATTCTGATTCATACTCCTCAATATGGATAGAGGTGTAAACATCATCTTTCACGAGACGCTCACTCATAATGATGGCATCCTCATAGTTATATCCATCCCATGTCATGAAGGCAACTAGGACATTACGCCCAAGTGCTAATTCCCCAAGCTCCATGGAAGGACCGTCGGCTAAGATTTCACCCTTCGTAACACGGTTGCCAACAGCAACGATTGGACGCTGGTTGTAGCAAGTTCCTTGGTTGGAACGGATGAATTTCAGCATTCTATATTTATCAAGATCGCCTTTTACTTCTTGGCCATCTACATTAACAATTCTGCGAACCCATACTTCGCGGGCTTCAACATGTTCAACGATTCCTTCGTGCTTACAAATGACCGCAGCACCGGAGTCTTTTCCAGATACATATTCCATACCTGTTCCAACTCTTGGAGCTTCTGGCTGCATCAAAGGTACAGCTTGACGTTGCATGTTTGCACCCATTAGTGCACGGTTGGAGTCATCATTTTCTAAGAACGGAATACACGCTGTAGCAGCAGATACAACCTGCTTTGGTGATACATCCATGTAGTCGGCACGATCACGAGGGACAACTGTGTTTTCACCTTTGAAACGTGCTACAACTTCCTCTTCAAGGAAGGAACCGTCATCAGCAAGAAGCACATTGGCCTGGGCTACTACATAGTTATCTTCTTCATCAGCCGTTAAATAATCAATACGGTCTGTTACTTTGCCTGTTTCAGGGTCAACACGACGATAAGGCGTTTCAATAAAGCCGAATCTGTTCACCTTTGCAAATGATGATAATGAGTTAATCAATCCAATATTCGGTCCCTCAGGAGTCTCAATCGGACACATACGGCCATAGTGGGAATAGTGAACGTCACGCACTTCAAAGCCGGCGCGTTCACGAGTTAATCCACCTGGTCCAAGCGCAGATAAACGGCGTTTATGCGTTAATTCTGCAAGCGGATTTGTCTGATCCATGAATTGAGATAACTGTGAGCTTCCGAAGAACTCTTTAATAGATGCAATGACAGGGCGAATATTAATTAATTGCTGCGGAGTGATCGTGTTTGTATCTTGAATGGACATTCTTTCACGAACCACACGTTCCATTCTGGAAAGACCAATACGGAACTGGTTTTGTAAAAGCTCACCAACAGAACGCAAACGTCGATTTCCAAGATGATCAATGTCATCTGTATCCCCTACAGAATGCAATAGGTTAAAGAAGTAGCTGATAGAAGCAATGATATCTGAAGGTGATATATTCTTTACTGCCTCTTCAACATACGCGTTCCCAATTACATTAATAACCTTTTCGCCATCTTCGTTAGGTGCATAAATTTTAATAGACTGAAGCGTGATATCCTCATCAAGTACACCACCAACAAGGCTAACTGTCTTGAAACCAATATCTTTTTCAAGGTTTGGCAGAATGCGGTCAAGTGTACGCCTATCAAGAGTTACACCTTTTTCAGCAATAATTTCGCCTGTTTCCGGATCAACTAGCGTTTCAGCTAATTTTTGCCCGAACAATCTATTTTTTATATGAAGCTTTTTATTAATCTTGTATCTTCCTACGTTTGCTAAATCATAACGCTTAGGGTCGAAAAACCTTGAAACTAATAAACTTTTCGCATTATCTACAGTTGGAGGTTCGCCAGGACGAAGGCGTTCGTAAATTTCTAATAACGCCTTATCTGTACCTTCTGTATTGTCTTTCTCTAGCGTGTTGCGAATGTATTCATTGTCTCCAATCAAATCGATGATTTCTTGATCAGAACCGAACCCAAGGGCACGCAAAAGAACCCGTAACGGGCAGTTTCCGAGTACGATCTATTCTAACGTACACGACATCCTTGGCATCTGTTTCATACTCAAGCCAAGCGCCGCGGTTCGGGATGACAGTTGCCGTAAAGCCTTTCTTCCCGTTTTTATCTAATTTTCCACTATAATATACACTCGGTGAACGAACAAGCTGAGATACGATTACACGTTCAGCTCCATTGATCACAAATGTACCTGTTTCCGTCATAAGCGGGAAGTCACCCATAAAAACATCCTGGTCTTTAACTTCGCCTGTTTCTTTGTTTACAAGACGTACCTTTACACGTAACGGTGCAGAGTATGTAACATCTCGTTCTTTCGATTCCTCAACGGAATACTTTGGATCGCCAAGGCTGTAATCAATAAATTCAAGCGATAAATTACCAGTAAAGTCTTCAATCGGCGAAATGTCCTGGAACATTTCACGTAAACCCTCATCAAGAAACCATTGATAAGAAGAGGTTTGGATTTCGATTAGATTTGGTAATTCTAAAACTTCACTGATTCGCGCGTAACTCCTACGTTGGCGGTGTCGTCCATACTGAACAAGTTGACCTATCAACTGATTCACCCCTCAAATCAAGCTTAATGGCAATAATATTCTCAAATAGAACAACTGTCCTATCTTAAGACAAAGGATATGTTAAATAATATCGTTGACCTGTAAAAAGCCATTTCCAACATGTTCTCGAATGTTTTCGTCTCGAATAAAACTCGTTAACATGCACATAAATAACCAAATCAACAACCATCATTAATTCACCCATGACAAAAAGAAAAAAGGGTTTTTAGTTCAAAAAACCACATTTTCACATAACGACAATATTTTATTATCTTTCCCATTAAAAACCAAAATTATACAACTTTTGTGTATTTTAGTAAATAATCGGAACGTATTATGTTGGCATTATATAATGCTAACATACGCAAAAAGTCAAGTCAATCTTTTTTTGCCCGCAAAATATAATAGCCTTTTTTCTTTTCTACCGTTTCTATTTCACTAAAAAACTCTGATAGCTTTTCAATAGCTGACGGGGCTCCCTGCTTTTTTTGTATCACTACCCAGAGATCTCCGCCTTTCTGTAATTTATGATAGCTTTGCTCAAAAATATCATGAACAACTTTTTTGCCCGCCCGAATTGGAGGATTCGTTAATACCGCCGCAAACTTGTCAGCCTTAACATTTTCAAGGCGATCACTTTCATAAATACATACATTTTTAATTTGATTTAACTCCGCATTTTCACGAGCGAGTGCTAACGCCCTTGAATTAACATCCACCATATGGACAAGGCGGTCCTCCATAAGCTTCGCTGCTGAAAGTCCAATCGGTCCATATCCACAGCCAACATCAAGGATGTTCCCTTCAATACCTGGCTGTTCGAACATTTCGATTAGCAGCCTGGATCCAAAATCAACTTCGCTTTTTGAGAAAACTCCATTATCCGTCTTAAAACGAAATGAATGCTCCTTTAAAGTAAAGCTCCAATATTTAGGATTACTTTCTGTACTTTGTGTTTTGGAATAGTAATGTTCTGACACGATATCGTCACCTCCAACGGGGATTTGGCTGTAGAAATAATGAGAGGTTAAAAAAAGCCCGCTATACAGCGAGCTTTTCTTTTTCTATATTACTTAACTTCAACGCCAGCTCCAACTTCTTCAAGTTTAGCTTTGATTTCTTCAGCTTCTTCTTTAGAAGCGCCTTCTTTGATTGCTTTTGGAGTGTTGTCAACAAGTTCTTTTGCTTCTTTAAGTCCAAGACCTGTGATTTCACGAACAACTTTGATAACTTTGATTTTTTGATCGCCTGCAGAAGCAAGGATTACATCAAAATCAGTTTTTTCTTCCTCAGCAGCACCAGCAGCACCACCCATAACAGCTACAGGAGCTGCAGCAGTTACACCAAATTCTTCTTCAATAGCTTTTACTAAGTCGTTTAATTCTAAAACAGTCATAGATTTTACTGCTTCAATGATTTGTTCTTTAGTCATGATAATGTTTCCTCCTTATATTTGGTTTAAACCGATGTGTTTATCGTTAAAAAATTCAACTTACGCGCCTTGTTCTTCTTTTTGGTCTGCAACAGCTTTTGCAGCAAGAGCAAGATTGCGGATAGGTGCTTGAAGCACGCTGAGTAGCATAGATAGTAAGCCTTCGCGAGATGGTAGTTCTGCAAGAGCCTTAATTTCTTCTGCTGATGCAACGTTTCCTTCAATTACACCTGCTTTAATTTCAAGTGCTTCATTCTTTTTAGCGAAGTCATTGATGATTTTTGCTGGAGCAATTACATCTTCAGTACTGAATGCAACCGCATTAGGACCAGTTAATACTTCGTTTAAAGCAGCTAGTTCGGCAACTTCTGCAGCACGGCGTGTTAAAGTATTTTTGTATACTTTGAATTCAACACCAGCTTCACGAAGCTGTTTACGAAGTTCAGTTACTTGAGCAACAGATAGACCGCGGTAGTCAACAACAACTGTTGATACACTAGCCTTTAGTTTGTCAGCAATTTCTTCGACAGTTTGTTTCTTTTGTTCGATAGCACTGCTCATCTTTACACCTCCTGTAGAAATTTCTGCACTTATACCGTTCAATAAAAAACCTCCACATCAAGCAGACATGGAGGGAGTATACAATAGGCAAAACAATAATCTATCGTATGACCTCGGCAGGATATTAAGCAAGAAGCACCTGCTGTCTACGGTACAAATGGTATTATATTTAACAACAAAATACATATTACTAAATGTAATTTTGTTTGTCAATCTTGTAAGTTAATTTCCAATAATTACTTAACTGTAACAGTTGAAGGATCTACTTTAACGCCAGGTCCCATAGTTGAAGTAACAGATACGTTCTTCATGTAAGTACCTTTTGCAGCAGATGGTTTAACTTTAAGCATTGTTTCGAAAATTGTGTTGAAGTTTTCGATAAGCTTTTCGTTTTCGAAAGAAACTTTACCGATAGGAACATGGATGTTACCAGCTTTATCAGTGCGGTATTCTACTTTACCTGCTTTAATTTCGTTAACAGCTTTTTCCACATCAAATGTAACTGTACCAGTTTTAGGGTTTGGCATTAAGCCTTTTGGTCCTAACACACGACCAAGCTTACCAACTTCACCCATCATGTCAGGTGTCGCAACGATTACATCGAAATCAAACCAGCCTTGGCTGATTTTGTTGATGTACTCTGCATCGCCTACATAATCTGCTCCAGCAGCTTCTGCTTCCTTCGCTTTTTCACCCTTTGCGAATACTAAAACGCGTTGAGTTTTACCAGTACCGTTTGGAAGCACAACCGCTCCACGAATATTCTGGTCAGCTTTCTTAGGGTCAATTCCTAAGCGGAAAGCAACTTCTACAGTCGCATCAAACTTAGTAAAGTTTGTTTTCTTTGCAAGATCAATCGCTTCTTCGATTGGATAAGCCTTCATACGGTCTACAAGCTTAGAAGCTTCTAAAAACTTTTTGCCTTTTTTAGCCATTGTATTTTCCTCCTAGATTGTGGTTTTAGCGGAATAACCTCCCACTTTGAAAAGCGCAGGCGCCTTTAGCAGCGCCAGAGCTAGACATCAGAAAAGCACAAAGCCTTAGACAGAACAAAGGTTGCGTGTGAAACCAAGCTCAGCAACGCAACCCCATTGAACAGCCTAAAACTCTAAGCATGGATTAGTCTTCGATAACGATACCCATGCTGCGTGCAGTACCTTCAACCATAAGCATTGCAGCTTCTACGCTAGCAGCGTTTAGGTCAGGCATTTTTGTTTCAGCAATCTCGCGTACCTTGTCACGCTTGACTGTTGCTACTTTATTACGGTTTGGTTCACCAGAACCAGACTGAATTCCAGCTGCTACTTTTAGAAGAACGGCAGCAGGAGGAGTTTTCGTAATAAATGTAAATGAACGGTCTTCAAAAACCGTAATTTCAACAGGAATGATTAGGCCAGCTTGTTCAGCTGTACGTGCGTTAAATTCTTTACAGAATCCCATGATATTAACACCCGCTTGACCTAGTGCAGGTCCTACTGGCGGTGCAGGGTTTGCTTTACCTGCTGGAATTTGTAATTTTACAAGTTTGATTACTTTTTTAGCCACGAGACACACCTCCTTAAAGTCCGTGATGTGGTAAATGGGGCCTTAGTGACTGTTAGGGTCCCCTCCCACTCAACTTATAGTCTTTATATCAAGATAAAGAACATAACAATAGTCCGGTCTCTAAACCTGAGACATACTGACCTTTGAAATATTATCACTTTTCAAAGCTAATTTCAAGTTTTTTTCAAATTATAGTTTCTCTATTTGAGAAAAATCCAACTCAACCGGCGTGTCACGGCCAAACATATTAACAAGGACTTTAATTTTCGCTTTGTCTCTGTCAATATCTTCAATCGATCCTGTAAAGTTGGCGAATGGTCCCTCTTTCACTTGAACCATTTCTCCGATTTCAAAGTTAATTTCTACTCGTCTTTCTTCAACACCCATACGCTTCAAGATTACATTAACTTCTTCAGGCAATAGCGGTGTCGGTTTAGAGCCGTGACCTGCTGATCCGACAAAGCCCGTAACGCCTGGTGTATTCCGAACTACGTACCATGAATCATCTGTCATCACAATTTCTACAAGTACATAGCCTGGAAAAACTTTACGCTTTACTACTTTCTTTTTGCCGTTTTTGAAATCAGTTTCTTCTTCTTCCGGAACGATAACCCGGAAGATTTTATCTTGCATTCCCATAGATTCTACGCGTTTCTCCAGGTTTGCCTTTACTTTATTTTCATAACCGGAATACGTATGAACAACATACCAATTCTTTTCCATTCAAGGGGACTAAATCGTCCTTCCCTCCCTGTATCATTAAATAGGTTTGACTATTTTCGTAAAAAACTGCCTATATAAAACATTTTTTAACCAAATAAAAAACCCGTTACCGGGCTTTGCAAATGTTTCCTGTGCTATTCACCATTATACCATGGATATACAGGGGTTATTCAAGAATTAATCGAATCAATTCAGAAATACCTAAGTCAACCACTGCGAAGAACACTGCAAAAAACGCAACAGTTGCTAGGACTGTTACAGTATAGCCAGTCAGTTCTTTGCGCTTTGGCCAACTGACCTTTTTCATTTCACGTCCAATATCACGGAAAAAATTCAAGATGCGCTGCATATTGTAACCCCCAACTTACTTATAATCTAAGTAAATTTCATAATGAATTTAAACAATCGAAAAATCAAATTACGATTATTCTAGTGAATAAGAAGTTTATGAAATTTAGAAAAATACATATATAAAATTCGACAAT
Source organism: Bacillus sp. JJ1503 (assembly GCF_036965125.1). Lineage (NCBI taxonomy): Bacteria > Bacillati > Bacillota > Bacilli > Caryophanales > Bacillaceae > Bacillus > Bacillus sp. JJ1503. The sequence goes on along the minus strand of NZ_JBALOZ010000166.1, from coordinate 17,131 downwards.
AATTACTTACTTTGTTTCTCTATGAATGGTATGATTGCTGCATGTTTTACAATACTTCTTAAGCTCTAGGCGCTCGGAGTCTTTATTATTCATTGTTGAATAATTTCTGGATCCGCACTCTTTGCATGCTAGTACTACTTTTTTTCTCATCATTCCACCTACTAAAATACATTTACGTCCTTAAAACTTTATCACGGACCATAAACGATGTCAATAACAGGGAAAGTGGAGATTGAGTGATCTGCTTGTTCCCATCCGCTCTATAAAGTAATTTCTCGGACCTCCAAATACCGCTCAAGCTTTCGTTTCACCCTTTGCAGAGCGTTGTCTATTGATTTCACATGACGGTTTAATTCTTCCGAAATTTCTTGATAAGATTGTCCATCCAAATAAAGGGAAAGTACTTTTCTTTCAAGATCACTAAGCAGCTCGGACATTTTGACCTCAATATGATCAAACTCTTCCTGATTAATGATTAATTCCTCAGGATCCATTACCTTTGCACCAGAAATAACATCCATTAACGTTCGATCTGATTCTTCATCATAAATCGGCTTGTCCAATGACACGTATGAGTTCAGCGGAATGTGCTTCTGCCTTGTAGCGGTTTTGATGGCTGTGATAATTTGTCTAGTAATGCACAGCTCTGCAAACGCTTTAAACGAAGATAGCTTGTCCTCTTTAAAATCACGAATAGCCTTGTATAAGCCAATCATTCCTTCTTGAACAATATCTTCCTTATCTGCACCAATTAAAAAATATGATCTTGCTTTGGCACGTACAAAATTGCGATACTTATGAATTAAATAATCTAACGCTTCACTCTCGCCTTTATGCACTAAATCAATCAATTCTTCATCTTCAAGCTGCATATACCCTAAATTATTCTCATCGATTGTTTTCAAGTCAGTATCCACTAAGATCCCCCCGACCGCACCAAGCATAGATAGAAATATTATACAGTAAGAATTTTTCCAGCGTCAACCACTCATTGGTCTCCTCTGCGCCACTTTTCAAAAATTTCTGCCATTTCCTTGCTAAGCGGGATTTTCGAAAATGGCTGCTTTTCCTGAATCTTCTTTACCCTTTTTTCTATTTTACTTTCAATCGAATTCATTTCATTTAATAATTCTCTTGAGGACTTTCGCAGCGCACCCTGTCCAAAAATTGCCCATTGCTCTGTATAGTCGGAGGTTGCAACATGAACTTGGGTTTTAATATTGTTTAGGCTGATGGCAAGTTTCTCAATTCTTTCATCAGCCGTCTCATTTGTCCGTGTAAAAATAACTTCCACTTTTGAATCCTTATATTTCTTCTCGGTACCCTTCACATAATGAGCGTCAAATACGACTATGACCCTATATCCAGAATACCCCTGATACTCTGCCATTTTTTCAATTAACCGGTCTCTGGCAGCTGCTAAATCCTTTTTCTTTAGCTCTCTTAGCTCTGGCCAGGCACCAATTACGTTATACCCGTCAACAAGTAGGATGTCCATTTCTATCCCTCAAGAGGATGTCGCTTCCTGTAGACCTCATACATTAAAAGAGCTGCTGCAACAGATGCATTCAGAGAAGTCACATGGCCTGCCATCGGTAAATGGATTAAGAAATCACATTTATCCCGGATTAATCGTCCCATACCTTTTCCTTCACTTCCAATGACAAGACCAAGCGGCAATGTTCCGTCAAAACGGCGGTAATCTTCACTTCCCTTGGCATCTGTCCCGGCAATCCAAACGCCTTTTTCTTTAAGTTCATCGATTGTTCTAGCCATATTTGTCACACGGACAACAGGGATATGCTCAATCGCGCCAGTCGATGCCTTAGCAACTGTCGCCGTTAAACCTACCGCTCTCCGCTTCGGAATAATAATTCCATGTGCACCTACTGCATCAGCTGTTCTCATGATCGACCCTAGATTATGAGGGTCTTCTATTTCATCTAATAATAAGAAAAAGGGGGCCTCGTTTCTTTTTTCGGCTGCTTGGAAAAGATCATCTATTTCCGCATATTGGTAGGCTGCAACCTGTGCAACAACCCCTTGATGATTCCCTTCCGCCATCTGATCTAATTTCTTCTTCGGGACAAATTGAACAAATACATTTGATGCTTTGGCAAGCCCAATTACCTGCTGCATTTGTCCTCCTTGTGACCCCTCTGCTATGAAAATTTTATTAATATCCCGTCCTGATTTAAGTGCTTCCATTACAGGGTTTTTTCCCATAATAAAATCTTGGCTCATTTAGAATTTCCTCCTTTCCTTTCTTCTACTATTCGAAAAGCAGACAAGATCACTTCCTCCTGCCGCTCCTCTTTACCTGATAAATGTAAATAGCCAATTAACGCTTCAAATGCCGTGCTATATCGGTAGGTTTGAACATCTGTATTTTTCGGGACAGAACCGGACTTTGCATTTCTTCCTCTTTTCACAACGGCAATTTCCTCTTCTGTCAGAAAGTCTGAATCCAGCATCTGGTGAATAATGACCGATTGAGCTTTAGCAGACACATAATGAGTGGCCTCTCTATGCAGCTGATTTGGCCTAACCTGCCCATGCTGGATAAGATGTCTTCTGACATAGATTTCAAAAACAGCATCGCCCATATAAGCAAGGGCGAGGCTGTTTAGCTGTTTCTCATCAATTTTATGATCGTATTGAAGCATTCTTTAGCCTCTTTTCCATCTAATGCCTTGAGGTGTATCTTCAAGAATGATGTTCATGTCTTTTAGCTGATCACGGATTTGGTCGGCTAATTGGAAGTTTCGATCCTTACGTGCTTGAATACGCTCCTGGATTAAACGCTCAATCTCTTCATCGAGCAAATCCTCTTTCGGGAAATCTAAAGTGAGCCCAAGCACTTGGAAAAGATCCTCAAATTCCTTAGTAAATGCCTTAATCACTTGTAGGGAGGTATTTTTCTCCATTAAATAATAATTCGCTAATTTGGAAAGCTCAAAGAGAACAGAAATGGCATTTGCTGTATTAAAATCATCGTCCATTGCCTTGATAAATTCTTCGTGCTGTGCTGCAATTTTATCTAGCCATTCTTGATTGTTTTCAGTTAGGTCTGCACTTGTTTCTTGGCGATGCTTCAAGTTTTGGTAGGATGTTTTAATTCTTTCTATACCCGCACGCGTATTTTCTAGTAATTCTTCACTATAGTTAATTGGGTTGCGATAATGAACGGACAGCATGAAGAATCGAAGCACCTGCGGATCATGATTCTTAATAATGTCATGGACAAGAACAAAGTTACCAAGTGATTTTGACATTTTTTCATTATCGATATTAATATAGCCGTTATGCATCCAATAACGCGCAAATGTTTTTCCGCTTACTGCTTCCGATTGGGCGATTTCATTTTCATGGTGAGGGAAGGCTAAATCCTGTCCGCCCGCATGAATATCAATTGTTTCGCCTAAATACTTTTTCGCCATCGCGGAGCACTCTATGTGCCAGCCAGGGCGACCTTTTCCCCATGGGCTATCCCAATAAATTTCTCCTTCTTTTGCTGCCTTCCAAAGGGCAAAATCAAGAGCGTCTTCCTTCTTTTCTCCTACAGCAATGCGGGCGCCTGACCGAAGCTCATCAATGGATTGGTGAGAAAGCTTTCCATACTCCTTAAATTTGCGGGTATGGTAGTAGACATCCCCTTCAGATTCATAGGCATATCCCTTTTCAATTAATGCTTCAATGAATTCAATAATAATGTCCATGCTCTCAGTCACTCTCGGGTGGGCGTCAGCACGTTTGCAGCCAAGCGCCGAAACATCTGAAAAATAGGCATCGATAAAGCGCTCTGCAATGACGGGAACTTCTTCTCCCAATTCATTCGCCGCACGGATTAATTTATCATCAACATCTGTGAAATTAGAGATGTACTTGATATCATAACCTCTATACTCAAAATATCTTCTAACCGTATCAAAAACAATTGGCGGTCTTGCATTTCCTATATGAATATAATTATAAACAGTTGGACCGCACACATACATTTTTACCTTCCCTTTCTCTAAAGGGATAAACGGCTCTTTCTGTCTTGTTAGTGTATTATAAATTTGAATGGCCATTAACTAGGCTCCTTTCTTTCTTAAGGTCCTCTAATTCATTGCTCAGTTGGGCAATTTCTTTTTCCAATTCTTTAAATCGATCTGCAATAGGATCAGGAAGGTCGCTGTGATTTAAATCTTTTTTAATACGAACACCATCCTGGATTTTTACTTTACCTGGTATTCCTACTACTGTCGAATTAGGAGGCACTTCATGTAAAACGACAGATCCCGCTCCAACCTTCGAATTTTCCCCGATCGTAATGGATCCAAGCACCTTTGCTCCTGTAGCAATCAAGGCATTATCCTTAATAGTAGGATGCCGCTTTCCTTTCTCTTTCCCGGTTCCTCCTAATGTTACCCCTTGGAAAATGGTTACATTATCACCAATTTCGCAAGTCTCCCCAATGACTACCCCCATCCCATGGTCAATGAAAAGTTTTCTTCCGATTTTCGCACCTGGATGAATTTCAATTCCTGTGAAAAAGCGGCTGATTTGTGAGATGACTCTTGCAAGAAAATAGAGTTTTCTTTTAAAAAGCGCGTGTGCTAATCGATGTGCCCATATGGCATGCAGGCCTGAATAAGTTAAGATTACCTCTAAATAACTTCTTGCAGCCGGATCCTGTTCAAATATAACTTCGATATCTTCCTTTAGCCTATTAAACACGTTTGTCCCCTCCCTAATCTTCATTCGATAATTTATTTATAAAAAAGATTTTTTCGAATAGTATTTTCCGGGAAATTTTTTATTTCCACAGGTTAAAAAAGAGTGTGTACATGGTGCTTTTTTCAGTGAGGATAAGCTTTCATATCGAAGACTTTTAATAATACCCCCCTCCAAAATTGTTATATCGTTTTTGTATTTTGGGTATAAAAAAAACGCCTCCGTCAATTACGACAGAGACGCTTTATGCGCGGTTCCACTCTGTTTAGACATCGAAATGTCTCAACTTTTACTTGTTAACGGATTAGTTCCGCTCACTTCTATTAGGAAAATTTCATACTGCTAAGATATGAAAAATCCGTTCGAAATGAGGCTCAGAGGGGCACTTCAGATCAATGAGAGGCTTAAACCACTTTCAGCCGGTGATGGTTCTCTCTAAAAAGCATCATATTCTTACTTTTCCTCTTCAACACTTTTCATTTATTGAGTTACTTATTACTATATTACATTTTGGGCAATATGTTAATCTAAAATACTCATTAATCGCATTTTTACTTTTTCTTTCCCGAAAAGCTCAATTGCCTGCGGGAGATCCGGCCCATGAGTCTGGCCTGTTATCGCAACGCGGATAGGCATAAAGAGCTTCTTGCCTTTATGGCCAGTAGATTTTTGCACAGCCTTCATCGCAGCCTTAATTTCATCGGCCTTGAATTCACTTATGCCTTCAATTTCCTGTAGAAAAGCAGTTAGAACCTCTGGAACCTGTTCCTCTTCGATAACAGCCTTCGCTTCATCATCCATAACTGTTTTATCACTAAAGAAAATCTCTGACATCTCTACAATTTCAGCGCCGTAGCTCATTTTTTCCTGATATAAGGAAATGAGGCTGCGCACCCATTGTGTTTCCTCTTCAGTCAAGTTCTCACTAATTCGGCCCGCTTTTACAAGATGTGGCTGAGAAATGGCGACAAGACGATCAATATCAATCGTTTTCATATATTGATTGTTCATCCATGTCAGCTTTTGTTTATCGAAAAGAGCAGGTGATTTAGATAAGCGGCTAGCATCAAAAATATTAATGAACTCCTCCTTAGAGAAAATTTCTTCCTCGCCAGATGGAGACCATCCTAATAGGGCAATAAAGTTAAATAGGGCTTCAGGCAAATAGCCTAGCTCCTCGTATTGCTCGATAAACTGGATAATGGACTCATCACGCTTACTTAATTTTTTGCGGCTCTCATTGACAATTAATGTCATATGTCCAAAAACCGGAGCTTCCCAGCCGAGAGCATCATAAATCATCAATTGCTTAGGTGTATTGGAGATGTGATCATCCCCTCTTAATACATGGGAAATCTGCATTAAATGATCATCAACCGTTACGGCAAAATTATAGGTAGGTGTGCCATCTTTTTTGACGATAACATGATCACCAATTCCATCTGATTCAAAGGATACATTTCCTTTAACCATATCATCGAAAGCATATACTTTACCTTGTGGAACTAAGAAGCGAACGCTCGGCTGTCTTCCTTCTGCTTCAAGCTTTGTACGCTCCTCTGGAGACAAATGACGGCATTTGCCGGAGTAAGCTGGCGTTTCTCCTTTAGCCGTTTGCGCTTCTCTTTCAGCCTCTAACTCTTCTTCCGTACAATAGCATTTATAGGCAGAACCATTTTCAAGAAGTTCATGATAATACTTTTCATAAATATCATTTCTCTCAGATTGGCGATAAGGGCCAAAGCCGCCATCCTTATCCACGCTTTCATCCCAATCAATCCCGAGCCATGTTAAGTACTTTAACTGACTTTCTTCTCCGCCTTCAATATTACGTTTCTTGTCAGTATCTTCAATACGGATGATAAATTTCCCGCCTTTGCTTCTAGCAAATAAATAATTGAATAAAGCTGTACGGGCATTACCGATATGTAAATGTCCAGTTGGACTAGGGGCATAACGTACACGAATATCGTTTGACATATTACTTATGTCCTCCTCTAAAAATCTACTTTTTTATTGATTTATTTTATCATTTCTTTTTCTGCAATAAAACAGCAACTTGTGAAGCAATTCCCTCGCCTCTGCCGACAAATCCTAGCTTCTCAGTTGTCGTAGCCTTTACGTTAATGTTTTCAACAGAGGTTTCTAGTAATTGGGCTATTCTCTCCCTAATTTGGCCAATATATGGAGCCATTTTTGGTCTTTGAGCAATGATGGTACAATCTGCATTGACAAGCTCATACCCTTTTTCCTTAACTAAATTCCACACATGTTCTAATAATTTTGCTGAATCTGCATCTTTGAACTCAGGATCGGTATCGGGAAAATGCCTTCCGATGTCTCCTTCACCGATTGCCCCTAGACAAGCATCAGCCACTGTATGTAATAGTACATCCGCATCAGAATGACCTAATAAACCTTTTTCATATGGAATTTCAATTCCGCCTAGTATAAGCGGGCGCCCTTCCGTTAATTGATGCACATCAAAGCCTTGTCCAATTCGAAACATCTTATTGTCTCCTCTTTTATAAAAATAGTTATGGTTGATTGCCCATTCGTTTCCGAATAATGGCCTCTGCAAAATATAAATCCTCTGGCGTTGTCAGCTTAATATTGTCATAATTTCCTTCAACAATCATAACATCCTGCCCAGTCCGCTCCACCAAACTTGCATCATCGGTTCCGAGAAAATGATCTGCTTCAGCCTTCTGGTAAGCATTCATTAAAATAGAAAAACGAAAAGCCTGTGGGGTTTGGACAGCCCACAAGCTGGTTCTTTCTACCGTTTCAGTCACAATATTTCCGGCAGCCTTTTTTACTGTATCCTTTACAGGGACCGCTAGTATCGCGGCCCCATTTTTCTCTGCAGCTATTACTAACGAGTCGAGAAGTTTTTTATCAATAAATGGTCTTGCTGCATCGTGAACAAGAACGATTCCCTCTTGCTTCACACATTTTAAGGCATTATAAATACTATGCTGCCTTTCCTTTCCGCCAGGAGCTAAAGCTATCACCTTTGAAATGCCATATTCCTTAAGGAGCGCCTTCATTTCATTCTCATCCTGGGGATTGATGGCAAGATAAATGCCCTCGCAATTCTCATCTAGCTCAAAAACTCTTAATGTATGAATAAAAATCGGCTGTTGATCTATTTCTAATAAAACTTTATTCCTGCCCGCTCCCATTCTTTTTCCCTGGCCTGCAGCAGGAATGATGACTTGATAAGCCATTTCAAACAAACCCCAATCCCTTATAATGCTTTTTCCAATAGCTTTGGTTTCGCGAATATCATTCGTCCAGCTGAGGTTTGCAGAACACTCGTGACAAGGACATCAATATGCTTTCCGATGTAATCCCGGCCATCCTCGACCACAATCATTGTGCCATCATCCAGATAAGCAATTCCTTGATTTTGTTCCTTTCCATCTTTAATGACCTGTACCTTCATTTCTTCTCCAGGAAGAACAACCGGTTTAACAGCATTGGCTAGATCATTAATATTTAAGACAGAAACCCCTTGGAATTCGCAAACTTTATTTAGGTTAAAATCATTTGTAACAACGATTCCATTTGTTACTTTCGCAAGCTTCACTAGCTTGCTATCTACTTCCTGAATTTCTTCAAAGTCACCTTCATAAATCTCTACTTTAATCGCAAGCTCTTTCTGAATTCGGTTTAGAATGTCAAGACCTCTTCGTCCTCTATTCCGCTTTAAAACATCTGATGAGTCAGCAATATGCTGTAATTCTTCCAGAACAAACTGCGGGATGACAATGGTTCCTTCTAGAAATCCAGTTTGGCAAATATCGGCGATTCTGCCATCAATAATGACACTTGTATCCAATAATTTCAACACATTTTTCGGTGGTGCTTCAGTTTCTTCTTCTATATTCTTCTTCTTTCTGTTTGAAAATAAGGTTAGAAGCTCATCACGCTTTTTAAAGCCCACCTGAAAACCTAAATAGCCAAATATAAGGGTTAACACAATAGGAGCAACAGTATTTAAGACAGGCACTTCAATAGTTGTTAAAGCATACCCAATTAAAAAGGCGATGATTAATCCAAAAACTAAGCCAACGCTTCCAAAGATAATATCGGTTATGGGTGCTTTTACAAGCGACTCTTCCACCCATTTAACAACATTTACAACATGATCAACCGCCCAAAAAGAAATAAGATAAAAAATAATGGCACCTAACAAGGCGGACACATATGGATTATTTAAAAGAGCAATGTCATCCAGGGATATTAATATTAATAGTTCGGGAATGAGAAATATCCCCAGCGTAATCCCGATTATCAGAAAGCATGCTTGAACAATACGTTTTAACATACCTTCACCTCCTTTTATTCATTATAAACNNTTGAAACCTTGGAGCAGAAAAAATTATATTAAAATATAGATGATGAAAAAAAAGAATCTATTACAAACTAGGGTAGCACCATTGGTAATCAAGTGTCAAATAATACAAATAACCGATCATTTTATCATAACGGCATATATAGTTCAATGGTCACTTAAAGCTGCCGATCTGCTAAAAGCTGTTTTTTTATCAATTTTAGGCCTTCTTTTATTTTTTTAGCCCTTACTTCCCCAATTCCTTCAACTTCATCTAATTCCTCTACTGACGCAGAAACAATAGTTGGGAGATCCATAAACCGAAGAATTAAATTTTCAATAATAATAGGAGGCAATCTTGGGATTTTTGATAACATCCGATAGCCACGGGGACACCTAAACTCTTCCGTATGGACATAGCCGTTATATCCTAATAGCTTTAAAATAACTGAATCCTCCAGCATTTTCCCGACCGACAACTCTTGTAATTTATCAAACATTTCATTAGGGTGAGTGTCTTTTGAATGAGCATAATCCCTAATAATTAAATCTATTTCTCTCTCAATACCGTCTAAAAGCTCGTTCATTTGTAAGCGAATCAGTCTTCCTTCTATCCCAAGCTCGTTTAAATAAGTTAGTAATTCATTTTTTATCCTTAGGACCATTTCAATGCTGTGAAACACGCTTAATATATCGCTGTAAGTCACAATTTCCTCAAATTCCAGCACACTTAAATTAGAAATATCCTCTTCTAAGACAATCTTGTATTTTTCAAGTGTTTGTAAGGCTACATTTGCCTTAGTCAAAATAACCCCAATATCCCTAAGTGCGTAGCGAAAATGGCCCTTATAAAGGGTGATGACATTCCGCCTTTGTGAAATAGCTATAACAAGCTCTCCTGTCTGCTTTGCAACTCTTTCTGCTGTTCTGTGGCGCATGCCTGTCTCCGATGACGGAATAGTTGGATCTGGTGCTAATTGGGCATTTGCAATCAAAATTTTATTCCCTTCTTGATTTAATACGATCGCTCCATCCATTTTAGCCAACTCGTACAAATAGCTTGGTGAGAAAGAAGCATTTATTTGAAAGCCCCCATCAACGATATGTGTGATTTTGTCCTTACTTCCTAAAACAATTAAGCCTCCTGTATTTGCTCTTAGCACATTATCGATTCCTTCCCGAATCGGCGTACCTGGGGCCATAAATTGCAGAATTTCACTCATCGTTTTTTCACCAAGCTTTTTTAGCTCCATTCTCTAACCTCCTAAAGTTGCTTTTAATGCTTCACTGACGGAACTGACTCCTACAAGCTCAATTCCCTTTGGCCCAGACCAGCCCCCTAGGTTATTTGCTGGTAAAATCACACGTTCAAATCCAAGCTTGGCTGCCTCCTGAACACGCTGCTCTATCCTTGATACCCTTCTAACCTCTCCCGTTAAACCAACCTCGCCTATAATGCAGTCAGTAGCTCTTGTGGGCTTGTCACGAAAGCTAGAAGCGATGCTTACAGCAATGGCTAAGTCGATAGCAGGCTCATCAAGCTTCACCCCACCAGCGACCTTAAGGTAAGCATCTTGGTTCTGCAACAACATCCCGACTCGTTTTTCTAACACTGCCATCAATAGCGGGACACGATTATGATCGATTCCGGTTGCCATTCTCCGGGGATTTCCAAAGCTTGTTGGAGAAATAAGAGCCTGAATTTCTACAAGGACTGGACGAGTGCCCTCCATTGAAGCTACTACGGTTGAACCAGCCGCACCTTGGGATCGTTCCTCCAGGAAAATTTCTGATGGATTTTCCACTTCTTCTAAGCCAAACTCTTTCATTTCAAAGATCCCCATCTCGTTCGTGGAGCCGAAGCGGTTCTTGACTGCCCGCAAAATTCGGTATGTATGATGACGCTCACCTTCAAAGTAAAGAACCGTATCTACCATATGCTCCAATAGTCTTGGACCCGCAATGGAGCCTTCCTTTGTAACATGCCCGACAATAAATATGGCAATACCTTTCGTTTTCCCAATTCTCATTAACTCAGCCGTACACTCTCTTACTTGAGAGACGCTGCCTGGAGCAGAGGTTACTTCTGGGTGGAAAATTGTCTGGATGGAATCAACAATCACAAAGCTAGGATTGGCACTTTCAATAGTACGGCTAATTTCATCGAGGCTCGTTTCCGAATAAACGAGTAAATGTTCGGAAGCAACTCCTAGTCGATCCGCACGCAATTTCGTCTGCCTCATAGATTCCTCACCGGAAATATATAAGACAGAATGGTTTTTATTAGCTAATTGAGATGAGACCTGGAGAAGTAAGGTCGATTTCCCAATACCAGGGTCACCGCCAATCAGTACTAGCGAACCTCTGACAATTCCTCCCCCAAGCACCCTATTTAATTCATTCAAGTCTGTGTAAATACGAGGCTCGCTTACGGTTTCAATAGAAGTAATCGGTGTAGCTTTTGAAAGGACGGCCGAGCCCTGTGAGTGTGCGAAGGCTCCTCTTCTCGTACCAGCTGCTTTCTCTACTTCCTCTACCATCTTATTCCACACGCCGCAGCCTGGGCACTTCCCCATCCACTTTGGAGATTCGTAGCCGCATTCCTGACACATAAACTTTGTTTTTCTTTTGGCCATTCTAGTTTTCTTCCTCTTCTTTTTAATTAGAAAATCGCTTAATTATTTTACTATTAAGTGCAAAGAAGGCACACGCTCTTACGTGTACCCTCTTGATTTCCATCAGACCATTTGTTTAGACGCCATTATTTTTGTAAGGTTGCAGCAGGCTTTCCTTTTGCTGGTTCCACTACAAATTCCCCATCCTTGACATCAATAACAATACCCTGGCCTGTTAATACCGTTCCTTTTAACAATTCCTCAGATAATCGGTCCTCGACATGCTTTTGAATCGCTCTGCGAATAGGTCTAGCTCCATACTCAGGATCATAGCCTTCTTCAGCAATTTTCTCCTTCGCAGCATCTGTTAATTCAAGATTAATATCCTGTTCTTTTAATCGTTTTGTTAATTGATCAGACATTAGGGTCACGATTTCTTGCAGATGCTTCTTCTCTAACGCATGGAAAACAATGATTTCGTCAATACGGTTAAGGAATTCTGGACGGAATGATTTCTTCAGCTCCTCCATTACCTTACCTTTCATATCCTTGTAATCCTGTTGCCCATCCTGAATGTTAAAACCAACGTATTTATTTCTTCTCAAGGCTTCTGCGCCCACATTGGAAGTCATAATTAAAACGGTGTTCCGGAAGTCTACTGTTCTTCCCTTCGAATCCGTTAAGCGGCCATCCTCTAGTACTTGTAATAGAATATTAAATACATCTGGATGCGCTTTTTCAATTTCATCTAACAGGACGACCGAATAAGGCTTTCTGCGAACCTTTTCCGTTAACTGTCCTCCTTCTTCATATCCAACATAGCCTGGAGGAGATCCTACTAATCTGGATGTTGAATGCTTCTCCATGTATTCGGACATATCAATGCGGATCATTGCATCTTCATCACCAAACATTGATTCAGCCAGCGCACGGGCAAGCTCTGTTTTCCCTACTCCTGTTGGTCCAAGGAAAACAAATGAACCAATTGGCCTTTTTGGATCCTTTAATCCTGCTCTAGCACGGCGAACTGCTTTGGATATCGCTATTACCGCTTCTTCTTGGCCAATTACTCTAGAGTGTAAAATCTCTTCAAGGTTTAAGAGTTTTTGTGTTTCGGTTTGTGCTAGCTTCGAAACCGGAATTCCAGTCCAGCTTGAGACAACACTTGCAATGTCCTCAACGGTGACTTCACTATTTTCTTTGCCCTGCTTTTCCTTCCAAGATTTCTTAGTCTCCTCTAGCTGTTCACGAAGGCGCTGTTCCGTATCTCTTAATGAAGCAGCCTTTTCAAACTCCTGACTTTGGACGGCTGCATCCTTTTCTTTACGAACATCTTCAAGCTTTAGTTCTAATTCCTTTAAATTAGGAGGAGTAGTATAAGATCGCAGTCTTACCTTTGATCCTGCTTCATCAATTAAATCAATCGCTTTATCTGGAAGGAAACGATCTGAAATATAACGATCTGATAGTTTCACTGCTGCATTAATGGCTTCATCTGTAATGGTAACACGGTGATGTGCCTCATACCGATCTCTAAGTCCCTGCAAAATTTGTACAGATTCCTCTGCTGTTGGCTCATCAACAGTAATAGGCTGAAACCGTCTTTCTAATGCTGCATCTTTTTCAATATATTTACGGTATTCATCAAGGGTAGTTGCCCCAATGCATTGCAACTCTCCTCGGGCAAGAGATGGCTTAAGGATATTCGATGCATCAATTGCACCTTCCGCTCCTCCAGCACCAATTAAAGTGTGAAGTTCGTCAATGAATAAAATAATATTACCTGCCTGGCGAATTTCATCCATAACTTTCTTTAGTCGGTCTTCAAATTCACCACGATATTTTGTACCTGCAACAACTGTACCCATATCAAGGGTCATGACTCGTTTATCACGGAGAGTTTCTGGTACTTCGTTATTAATAATTTGCTGTGCTAAGCCTTCTGCAATAGCTGTTTTACCTACACCTGGTTCCCCAATGAGAACTGGATTGTTTTTTGTACGACGGCTTAAAACTTCGATTACACGCTGAATTTCCTTGCCGCGACCAATTACCGGATCCAAACTTCCTTCTCTGGCAATGGCTGTTAAATCTCTTGCCAATCCATCTAGTGTTGGGGTATTCGCACTTGCCGAAGATCCTTGATGACCCCCGGACTCATTGCTTCCCAATAACTGTAACACTTGTTGCCGTGCTTTATTTAGACTGACTCCGAGATTGTTAAGTACCCTTGCAGCAACGCCTTCCCCTTCGCGAATGAGGCCAAGGAGGATATGCTCTGTTCCTACATAGGAATGGCCTAATTTTCGTGCCTCATCCATGGAAAGTTCAATCACTTTTTTAGCTCTAGGCGTATAATGAATCGTCTGTGATGCATCCTGCCCTCTGCCGATTAAATTTTCTACTTCTTTTTGGATTTTATCAGAACCTAAGCCCAATGCATGCAGAGCCTTTGCAGCAATTCCTTCCCCTTCTCGTACAAGACCAAGCAAAATATGTTCTGTTCCAATATTGTTATGACCTAAACGAATGGCTTCCTCCTGAGCTAATGCTAACACCTTTTGTGCTCTCTCTGTAAAACGACCGAACATCATATTCTCATCCTCCTGTCTCTTCGTTTTCCATTTTCATTCTTTCCCTTATTAATGACGCCCGGCGAATATCCCGTTCATGAGGCCTTAATGGCCCTCCTGCATACTGCTGTAAAAAACCAGGCTGCGTCAGGATCATTAATTCATTTAAAATGTTTTTGGAAATATTAGTTAAATATTTCATATCAATCCCTAGCCGAACATCTGATAAACATCTCGCTGCTTCTTTTGATTCAATAATTCGGCAGTTTGATAAGATCCCATAAGAGCGGAAGACTCTATCTTCTAATTGTATGTTAGAAGTTTTCGCTAATGCTTCTCTAGCTGATCTTTCTTGTGAAATTAGCTGACTGACCACACTCTTTAGATCTTCAACAATATCCTTTTCAGACTTGCCAAGAGTGATTTGATTAGACACCTGAAAGATGTTCCCTAAAGCTTCGCTGCCTTCACCGTAAATTCCTCTAACAACTAACCCTAATTGATTAATAGCGGGTATAATTCTATTCATTTGCTGAGTGAGAACTAGCCCGGGCAAGTGAGCCATAACTGATGCCCTTATTCCTGTTCCAACATTAGTTGGGCAACTTGTCAAAAAGCCGGCGTTTTCATCATATGCATAATCAATCGTTTCTTCTAGCCAGTCATCCACTTCATTAGCCATATTCAAAGCCTCTGATAATTGGAATCCTGGAAATATGCATTGAATCCGTATATGATCCTCTTCGTTAATCATCATGCTTACTTCTTCATTTTCAGATAAAACGCAAGCACCATAAGAGGAATTCTCCGCGAGATGCGGACTGATTAAATGCTTTTCCATTAGAACCCTTTTCTGTAGCGGTTGGAGCTCATCCATCAGCAACAGCTCAAATTTCCCTAGTTTTGAAAAAGAGGAATTCTCGATCCTCTCCTTCATCATATGAATAACTAACTTGGCCTCGTCATTCGTAAATAGGGTTGGAAACTTGAATTGCTTTATATTTCTTGCCAGCCGAATTCTTGAGCTTAGGATAATATCTGAATCTGGACCTTCGGCACTCATCCAGGAGCTCACAGCTTGGTTAATGAATCGTTCTAGCGACAAGCTTACTTCCCTCCCTCGTGACTAGAGTTCAATTGGTTTTCTAGTAATCGAATCTCATCTCTTATTTCAGCTGCTCTTTCAAACTCTTCTTTGGATATGGAATCTTTTAAGCTTTGTTTCAATTCAACAATGCTCTTTCTTAAATGAATGGTTCCTCCGATTCTTGCAGGAATTTTTCCATTATGAACTGAATTCCCACTATGCAGCCTTCTCAATATTGGCTCGAGCTGGTCACTAAAAGCCTGGTAACAATGAGCACAGCCGAACCTTCCTACCTTTATAAATTGCTGAAAGGTCATAGAGCATTGTTCACATTGGAGAATTTCTTCCTGCTTAAATGGATCCTCCGTTGTATTTTGAAAGGTTGTATCCATATTCAGCAAACCGGCTAACAAGTTATGAATTGAAAAACCCGGTGCACCACTTAGCATGAACATATCGCCCTTTTCCTGAGCGCACTTTTCACATAAATGATACTCAGCCTTCTCTCCATTTAATATTTTCGTAAAATGAAGCGTTGCCGGCCTTTGATTACATTCCTGACATATCATGTTTTCACCTCTCCAGCTTGCTAACTATTTATATTTTAACGTTGTCAACATGGCTTTCAGCATTCTTGAGCGGAGTTCATCACGATAAGGGAGTTCAATATACAAGACAGAGCGATCGATTACGCTTAACATTATTTTTGCTTCCCTTTTTGTTATAATCTCTTCCTCTACAAGGCGGATAATAACATCCTCTGCACTGCTTTGGGCCAGTCGACCTTGAATTAACGATAATAATTGTTCAATTAAATGAGCATCGTCATGTGATTGTACTTTCATGATTCTAATATATCCGCCGCCGCCGCGTTTACTTTCAACTGCATAGCCTTTTTCAATTGTAAATCTCGTATTAATAACATAATTAATTTGGGACGGAACACATTGGAATTTATCTGCAATTTCACTTCTTTTAATTTCAACAATTTCCCTTTCGCTCATTTCTAAAACCCGTTTTAAATAATCTTCAATAATATCTGAGATATTTCTCAATACTCCTCCCCCCAAAATCTGACTTTGACTATATTTGACTTTAATTATACATAACAATATATTTCGTTGCAATTAACAGATGTTATTAATTTTTCCCCTTTTTTTGGTTCTCAAACCTGTGAATTAATTTTATTCTAATTCCTAGAAATAAAAGTTTGGTTCATTTTTGAAATTATTATTGGAGAATCATTAGGAGGTGTGTTGATCCTTTACAAGGAGGAGGCGGAAAAAGAGTGTCAATCATAAAGTAGAAGTCATACAGTTGTTATTGAATAATAAAAGGCTGGGGTTTTGCGGAAGGTATAGTTGAAACCGCCGTTCTACTGCGTTCTTACTTTTTTAAAAGGCAGCTTTATGGGGGGTATGGGGGGGTATGGGCATTGCTTGAAGGAGGCTTTCGACTTTAGTTTTTTGTCTAAGGTGTAGTTAAGGTCGGTTCGCTCCCTGGGCCTTAGTTTTTTTACGTGAAGGGCGTTCGTTTTGAACCCTCTTAACTACCTTCGGGTCTTACTTTTCTTCACGAAGGGTGTTTTGAACAGCTCTTAACTACCTTCGATCCTTATTTTTCTTCATGAAGGGTGTTTTAAACTTCTTTTAACTACCTTGGACCCTTACTTTTCTGCGTAAAAGGCGTTTTGAACCTCTCTTAATTACAATCAGCTTAAAATTTTCTTCCGAAAGAGCGTCATAATCGTTTTTAGCAACAACAAAAAAAGACATCTTAATGATGTCCTTTACTTTTG
>NZ_JBALOZ010000165.1:0-8913 GCF_036965125.1 Bacillus sp. JJ1503 | reverse complement strand
GAACGGGACATAGCCTATTTTTCATATGGAAACTATTTGCAGTTTGTGAAATACAAAGGCATGCCATAATTTTTCAGCTGTAGTCATTTATTATTTTTTCTCCTTATGGTAATATGATAGGGATTTAATAATGTAGAGGTGAATATGATGAGATTCTTTTGGACGTTTTTTTGGACTTTTCTTCTTGTTCAAATGTTAACTTATGTTGTAAGCTCCATGCTTGGTTTAGCTTTTGATTTCAAAACAGGATCCATTCTTGCAGTAGGTACTACGATTTTAATTTTTGTTATTTCAACGATCATTCCTGAAGGACCAGTGGAAAAAGAAGGTATTCACTAAAAAAGAGAGTGACTTTAGCGTATGCTTGCATACCCTTCCTAAGTCACTCCCTTTTTTTATTGGATTTTCACTGTTAATTCATCGTTTTCAATCGTAATCGATACTTCACTATAATCTTTAATATCGCCACTGATAATTCTGCGGGCTAAAATCGTTTCTACATTTCTTTGGATAAAACGCTTTAACGGCCTAGCACCATAAACAGGATCAAATCCATTTTCAGCAATATACTCCTTAGCTGTTTCTGAAATATTTAGGCGAATATGCTGATCAGATAATCTCTCTTGGAGCTGTTTGATTAACTTAGAAACAATTTCCTTTATTTCTGTTAATGCAAGAGGCTTAAATAGGGTGATTTCGTCTACCCGATTTAAGAATTCTGGACGAAAATGTCCTCTTAATGTACTCATCACATTATTTCGAGTTTCTTCATTTATATATTCTTCTCCGCTAACGCGTTCAAGCAAATACTGTGAACCAATATTAGACGTCATGATAATCACTGTATTTTTAAAATCAACTGTTCTTCCCTGTGAGTCCGTAATCCTTCCATCATCGAGCATTTGCAGAAGAATGTTAAAGACTTCTGGATGTGCCTTCTCAATTTCATCAAGCAGAATAACGGAGTATGGCTTTCTTCTAACTGCTTCTGTCAGCTGTCCGCCTTCCTCATAGCCGACATAACCGGGAGGAGCTCCAATTAATCTTGAAACTGCATGCTTCTCCATGTATTCAGACATATCAATCCGAATAATATGCTCTTCACTGTCAAACAAGCTTTGTGCTAAAGCTTTCGCAAGCTCGGTCTTTCCTACCCCTGTTGGACCTAGGAAAATAAAAGAACCTATTGGACGATTTGGATCTTTAATCCCTGCTCTTGCACGAAGAACAGCATCGGACACAAGTTCAACTGCTTCATTCTGCCCGATCACTCTTTCATGAAGAATGCTTTCTAGTCTTAGGAGCTTCTCACGTTCACCTTCAACAAGCTTGGCTACAGGAATGCCTGTCCATCTTGCAACAATGTCCGCTATCTCCTCTTCTGTTACCTCTTCTCTTAATAAGCGTTCTCCATCCGTCTCATTGACTTCCTGCTCAAGCAGCTTTATTTCTTTTTCCAATGCAGGAATACTTCCGTGTCGAAGCTCTGCTGCTTTATTTAAATCGTATTCGCTTTCGGCCTTTTCGAGTTCGCGACGTAATTTTTCCAGCTGTTCTCTTTTTTCACGGATTTTCTGAATGCCTTCTTTTTCGTACTGCCATTTTGCTTGCATATGATCGGCTTTTTCCTTAAAATCAGCCAATTCCTTCTGCAAAAGCAAAAGTCTAGCTTTACTTGCTTCGTCACTTTCTTTCCTTAATGCTGCTTCCTCTATCTCAAGCTGCATTACTCTTCTCGTAACCTCGTCAAGTTCCTGTGGCATAGAGTCAATTTCCGTGCGAATCATAGCACAAGCCTCGTCAACTAAATCAATTGCTTTATCAGGGAGAAAGCGGTCTGTTATATATCTGTCCGATAAAGTCACCGCTGCAACAAGGGCACGGTCATGTATATTGACCCCGTGGTGAATCTCATATCTTTCTTTAAGCCCTCTAAGGATCGAAATGGAGTCCTCTACATCAGGCTCTTGAACGAGAACTTGCTGAAAGCGTCTTTCTAATGCTGGATCCTTTTCAATATATTTTCGGTGTTCATCAAGGGTCGTGGCACCTATACAATGCAATTCACCTCGGGCGAGCATTGGTTTTAGCATATTTCCTGCGTCCATAGCCCCCTCCGTCTTGCCTGCTCCAACGATGGTGTGGATCTCATCAATAAAGAGAAGAATCCTTCCTTCGCTTTTTTTTACTTCATTTAAAACCGCTTTAAGACGCTCTTCAAACTCTCCTCTAAATTTTGCTCCGGCAATAAGAGAGCTCATATCCAAGGAGAATATTGTTTTATCCTTTAACCCTTCTGGAACATCTCTTCGTACAATTCTTTGAGCAAGGCCCTCGACTATTGCCGTTTTCCCTACACCCGGTTCTCCGATTAATACAGGATTGTTTTTTGTTTTTCTAGATAAAATTCGAATGACATTCCTAATCTCACTATCTCTCCCAATTACAGGGTCCATCTTTCCCGCCTTTACCTCTGCAACTAAGTCTCTCCCATATTTTTTTAAGGCTTCATATGTTGCTTCTGGATTTTGTGATGTCACCCTTTGATTCCCCCTTATTTCCTTTATCGCAAGCTCTAGCTTATGACTATTAATTCCTTCTTTGTTAAAAGCTGCTGACGCTTCAGATGTTGATTCTGAGATGGCTAATAGGACATGTTCAACTGAAAGAAATTCATCATTAAATTTTCCCCTAATTGCATCTGCCCTTGCCAAACTGCGTTGAAGATTACTCGTAATATATAGCTTTCCCTGTTCAATACCGGTTCCCGAAACTTGCGGTTTTTTCCTAAGTATGTGTTCTAAACCTTTTTTCATATTTTCAATTGATACATGTGACTTTTTCAGAATAGATGCCATTAGACTGTTGTCCTGTTCGAGAAGAGCCAATAATAAATGAACATCATCCACTTCCTGATGCTGTTCCCTTATTGCTAGATTTTGCGCACTTATAATGCCGTCCTGCATCCGTTCCGTCATTTTATTAATATCCATACATATCCTCCTCTCTGACCTTCTTTGACCTTTAGTGTTATTATAGCATATGTAAAGCCATCCACAAATGGATGGCTCTGAATAATAATTTTAGCTTAAGGTTTTCTTTGATACGTCCAAACACGGTTATGGTTGGAGTTTTCAGGAAATCTATCTCCTGCCTTAAGCTTTAACATTTGTGGATTATTAACATTGCTTCCGGTTTCGCCAACTTCAATATAAAATCCATTATTAGGTGCTTTCTGACCCGGTTTAAATTGACGATTTTGCCCCATACATAAATTCCTCCTTTATTTCTAGAATCACTACTATTATTTCCATCGTATTAATTCAGCGAGATAGAACTTTTTACCATAATAAAATAGCAAAAGGCCTTCCAACAGTAAGAAGGCCTTTTGTTTTTATAAAATTTCTGATAATAGAGCTTTTTGAACATGAAGTCTGTTGCCAGCCTGCTGGAAGACAGCTGAATTCGGTCCATCAATCACATTTGCTGTAACTTCTTCTCCCCTATGTGCTGGCAAGCAATGAAGGAAAGTGAAATCATTCTTCGCATTTTTGACAAGACTCTCGTTTACTTGGAAATCTGTGAAGGCTTTCAGTCTTTTTTCATTTTCGGCCTCTTGCCCCATACTCGTCCACACGTCTGTATAAATAGCATCTGCACCATTTACAGCTTCATATGGATTATTTGTTATCGCTACATTTCCTCCGCTAGCAGCAGCAAACCCTTTTGCCTTATTAACGATATCTGCATTTGGTTCATAACCAACTGGAGTGGCTACCGTAATATTTACTCCTAGTTTTGCTGCGCCAATCATTAATGAATGGGCAACATTATTTCCATCACCAACATATGCTAGCTTTAACCCCGCTAATTCACCTTTAGTCTCCTGTAAAGTTAATAAATCTGCTAATGCCTGACATGGGTGGTACAAATCTGTCAGCCCATTAATGACTGGAATCGTTGCATGTAAAGCAAGCTCTTCAATAGTTTTATGCGAAAAAGTACGAATCATAATGGCGTCTACATAATGTGAAAGAACCTTAGCCGTATCAGCAATGGACTCCCCTCTTCCTAATTGGAGATCTTGACTATTTAAATATAAAGCCTGACCCCCAAGCTGGATCATGCCAGCTTCAAATGAAACTCTCGTACGTGTAGATGATTTCTCGAATATCATCCCTAGAATTTTACCCTGTAAGGGAGCAATGTGTTCACCAAGCAATGCTGCATTCTTAAGCTTCTTAGCTTTTTGAAGTAGACCACTTATAACCTCTGGAGAGAAATCTGCTAAAGCTAAAAAATCATTTCCTTTAATATTAAGTTTGTTATCTGCTGTTTGAATTGAAATAGCCAATTCAATCACTCCTTTTATTTGTATTTTTTTCCAATTCTATTTGACGTTTAATATTTCCCAAGCAATTTTTAGTCGAAGCAACGATGGATTTGATTTATTTAGAGCATACTTATAAATAAATTTATATTCAAAGTAGTTTTATAATCCTTTACTGATGTATTTTTATTTAATATTATCTATTTTTATGCAATTTATTTTAAAAATTATCAGCCTATACGGCTGTTTTAGAGAATTTTTTTATTACTGTTTTAATTATATTTACTGCTTCATCCATTTCGGAAATTGATACCGTTAAAGGCGGCAAAAGCCGTAATACATTACTGCCTGCTGGCAGGGCTAACAATCCATTTTCCCTAAGTTCCTTTAATAAAACAGGCAAATCAATAGACGTTTCAATTCCGAACATGAAGCCAAGATTTCTAATTTCATTAATCTCTTCTAATGAACCTAAATCACTGCATATTTTCTTAAACAGATATTGACTGTTGTTTAGGACATTCTGTAAAAATTCCTCTTGAAATATAGTTTCCATTGTAGCAATAGCCGCAGCAACTGAAAGGGGATTTCCGCCAAAGGTTGACCCATGGCTTCCAGGTCCAAAGACTGTTTCTAGTTCCTTTCTCCCGATTACTGCTCCAATTGGCAAGCCATTTCCTAACCCTTTCGCAGAGGTGACAATATCAGGTGTTAAGTTAAATTGCTGAAATGCAAACGGAGCACCTGTCCGCCCAATCCCAGTTTGAATTTCATCAATAATGAAAAGGGCATTATACTCTTTACATAATTCCTGAACACCCTGTAAAAACTCTTGCTTTCCAATATGAATTCCGCCCTCACCTTGAACAACTTCAAGCATTATGGCAGCTGTTTCGTTATCCATAGCCTCTTTAAGCCCATCTAAATCATTAAAAGGCAAGTAGACAAATGTTTCAAGCATAGGACCAAATCCGGTTTTTATTTTATCCTGTCCCGTTGCCGACATGGTGGCAAAAGTCCGCCCATGGAAAGAATTCGTAAAGGTAATGATTTTCTTTCGGCCAGTAGCTTTTCTAGCGAGCTTAATTGCCGCTTCATTCGCTTCAGCACCACTGTTTGAAAAAAATACTAAATCCATCTTAGCACCTTCAGCTAGCAGTTTTGCAGCCTTCTCTTGCTCCCCTTGAATAAATAAATTGGAAACATGCCAGAATCGGTCCAGTTGGCTGCTGATTGCTTTTTGCACGACCTCAGGACGATGACCTAGATTGCAAACTCCAATTCCGGCTGTAAAATCCAAATACCTTTTTCCGTTTTTATCTATCATGATACAGCCTTCTGCCTGCTCTGGCTCAACGTCCCAACGGGCATATGTCGGAAATAAATGGCTCATTTTAATACCCTCTCTTTGGCATTGATTTCTGTTCCAATCCATTGTAAACCATCAAAAAATCTCTTTTTTCCTGAAACAATCATCACACTTTTTATTCCTTTTTCGATAGAGGCTACAGCTGATTTAACCTTTGGAATCATTCCGCCAGTGATTTGTCCTTCATTAATGTAACTATCTATCTCTTCAGTATTTGTTTGAAGCACGATGTTGCCATCAATCATAATCCCATCTACATCTGTGACAAAAATACAATGTTCAACCTCTAATGCATTTGCTACAGCTGCTGCAGCAAAATCGGCATTTATATTTAGCTTTTCTCCATCTTCGGTAACTGCAATTGGCGTAATGACAGGAATAAATCGGTCTTGCAAAAGCATGGTGATTACCTCTTTGTTCACCTTCGTAACATCGCCGACAAATCCAAGCTGCTCCTTGTCAAGAAACTCCCCTTGCAAGACCCCTCCGTCACTTCCATTTAAACCAAAACCTTTTAATCCATAAGACTGGAGTTTAGCTACTAGTTTTCTGTTTGTCTGACCAGACAAAACCATTTCGACAATTTCAAGAGCTTGTGAAGTTGTCTTACGAAGCCCTTGAACAAATTCATGAGGGACCTGAAAAAGATCAAGCATTTTATTAATATCAGGTCCTCCCCCGTGTACGAATATAAGCTGGTAGCCTTGTTTTTCTAACTCTATTAAACTTTCAAAAAATGTTGGGGTTAGTTCATCCATCACACTTCCACCGCATTTAATAACGATTGTTTTCATGTGACTTCCCCCTTACGAACGGTAACTTGCATTAATTTTGACGTAATCATAGCTTAAGTCACAGCCCCAGGCCTTACCTGCTCCAGTTCCTTGATGAAGATCAACATGAATATGAATTGTTTGGCTGCGCAAATATTCGCTTGCCTCTTCTTCTGAAAATGGCTGTGGCTCACTATTCTTAAGCATTGTAACTGGCCCTATCGCAATGTCGACAGTATTAGGGTTTATACGAACCTTTGACTGACCTATAGCTCCGATGATTCTTCCCCAGTTAGCATCTTCTCCATATACTGCTGTTTTCACAAGGTTTGATCCTACAATTTGCTTAGCTACTTGTCGTGCTTCAAGATCACTTTCTGCACCTTTTACATCCACTTCAATTAATTTCGTTGCCCCTTCGCCGTCTTTCGCGATTTGTTTTGCTAGGCTTTCACTTGTCTTCGAAAGTAGTTGCACAAACTTACCCCAATCAGGGTGATTAGGTGTTAATGACTTATTTCCAGCCATTCCGTTTGCCATTACAAGAACCATATCATTTGTCGATGTATCCCCATCAACTGTTATTTGATTAAATGTCGTATCTGTCACAAGCCCTAGAGCAGCTTGAAGATGTTCACTTTCAATATTAGCATCTGTTGTTATAAAGCCTAGCATTGTAGCCATATTCGGATTGATCATCCCAGAGCCTTTAGCCGCCCCGCCCATTGTAATCGTTAAACCATCAATAATTGCGCTGTAGCAACAATTCTTCATCACAATATCTGTTGTTAGAATCGCTGTTTGAAAGTCCTCAGCATGCTTAGAGTCATTATCCGGCTTTAAATTCTGAATCCCGATTTCAAGCTTATCCATTGGCAAATACTCACCAATAACTCCCGTTGATGCGACTGCTACATAGTGCTCCTTTAATCCAAACTTTTCTGCTGTCCATTTTCTCATTTGGAAAGCGTCTTTTATTCCTTTTTCCCCGGTACAAGCATTTGCACAAGCACTATTAACAACCACTGCTTGCAGCATTTTCTCCACTTCAAAGCTTTCTTGTGTTACTTTTAATGGTGCTGCCTGAAAATGGCTAGTCGTATAAACAGCAGCGCAATTTGCTGGAATTTCGCTAATAATAATCCCTAGATCTTTTTTTGAATACCTTAAACCTGCATGCACCCCGGAAGTATTAAATCCTTTTGGAGAAATGATACTTCCTCCTTTAACCTCTTTTATGGATACAGATTGAGTAACAGCTTGCATTTCTTCTTCCTCCTTATGGATACATGGGAATAAAATCTAAACCTGCCGTTTCTTCAAAACCACAGATAATATTTGCATTTTGCACAGCCTGCCCTGCTGCACCCTTCATTAAATTATCAATTACAGAAATAATCGTTAATCTTCCGGTCCTTGGATCGACATGAAGACCAATATCACAGTAGTTGGAGCCAGCCACCTCTTTTACCGATGGGAATGTATTTTCCGGCCTGATGCGAATGAACGGATTTTCACGGTAAGTTTCGTTATACAACTCTAGCAGTTGGGAGGTATTTAGATCTGCTGATAATTGAGCATAGGCTGTGATCATGATTCCTCTCGTAATTGGCAATAGATGTGTTGTAAAGGTAATTGGACTTATATCGTTATTCCATCTTGAAAGCTGTTTCTCAATTTCAGGCGTATGCTGGTGTTCATTAACCTTATAAACTCTAAAGTTCTCATTTGCCTCTGAAAAACTAGTATTTCGGGCTAATGATCTGCCGGCACCTGATACTCCTGATTTGGCATCGATTATTATACTCGATGGATTAATCAGCTTTTCTTTTACGACTGGAGCCAGGCCCAATAGTGTAGCAGTCGGGTAACATCCAGGATTGGCGATTAATCTGGAAGCTCTAATCTCTTCTTTGTACCATTCTGAAAGTCCATAGACGGCTTTGGCAGATAAAGATTCATTTACAGGTTCATGTTTGTACCATGCCTTATATGTCTCTGCTGGTAATCTTAAATCGCCAGATAGATCAATAACGGTTATATTCTTATTTTCAAATTCAGCAGCTAAATGTCCGGAAATTCCCGATGGCGTAGCAAGAAAAACTATATCTGATTGTTCAGCGATCATACTTGAATTAATGTTTTGCAAGTTGTCACCAATGATTTCAAAGAGGTGGGGATATTCTTTCCAAATCGGGATATCTTTCTTAGAAGAGTGGATGGATTGTATTTTAAATTCAGGATGCCTATGTAATATCCTCAGCAGCTCTGCTCCCCCATATCCCGTTGTTCCAATAATTGAAACGTTCATAGCTTCTCCCTTCATTAACCATATTGTATATTTAATCATTTTTTTTTATATTTATTAATTAATATTTCTCTTATTATAGAAAGAATGGAAGATAAAATCAACTGTTTTTTGTTGAAGTTTTTTATCTTTA
>NZ_JBALOZ010000164.1:0-1822 GCF_036965125.1 Bacillus sp. JJ1503 | reverse complement strand
TAATGGGCCGAAAGCCAAATGGTTGAAGGGATTGAGCCCCATAATGTTAGTAAATCGAGAGGGCTGATGTTTTAACTGCGACAGAAAGCAACATTTCATTATTCGTAATGGCAAGAAGAATGAAACCTCTCTGGGGTCAGAGACCTTGGCACGTTATACATTGATATGATACGGCAACTCGGGAGACCCTATCGGTCTTTTCTTTTTTTTTTAGAAGAGTATGGTGTACAAGCGATACAAAGTAAGGAAACCAAATGCCGATTAGGGAGTCGGATAGCAGCGTAGTACCAATGAAGTTGGGTAATGCCGATGGAGGAAAGGCTAGCTACCAGTTATCACCCTTACTAGGGAAACATTTACTACACGCAGAGGTAGGAATATTAAATGGAAACAAAACTACTAAGGATAGCAGAATTAGCAAAATCTGATCCTATAATGAAATTTACATCTCTTGCACATTTATTAGATGAGCAATCATTAGTTCAATGTCATCATGAGTTACCTAATAAAAAGGCAACTGGGGTTAATGGTAAAACTAAAGAACAATACAGTGAAAATCTAAAAGAAAACATAGAAGGCTTAGTAAATAGGCTTAAAAGCAAAAGTTATCGTCCTGTTCCAGTAAGGAGAATGTATATTCCAAAGCTCAATTCAGACAAGAAAAGACCATTGGGAATACCAGAACATGAAGATAAAATTGTACAAAAAGGCATTACAAAGATACTAAATACCATCTATGAGAATGATTTTCTAGACTGTTCCTTTGGATTCCGTCCAAACCGTAACTGTCATGATGCTTTGAAAATACTGAACTATTACATTGAAAAGAGGTCAGTAAATTATATAGTAGATGTAGATATCAAAGGATTCTTCGACAATGTTGACCACACATGGATGATGGAGTTCTTAAAACTGCGAATCTCTGACCCTAACCTCCTAAGATTAATTGGTAGGTTTCTTAAAGGTGGATATATGGAGGAAGGAAAGAAATACAAGACAGAAAATGGCACACCGCAAGGTGGAGTAATATCTCCGATATTAGCTAACGTTTACCTCCATTACGTCCTCGACCTATGGTTTGAGAAAAGGGTTAGAAAACAGTGCAAAGGACAAGCATTTATAGTGAGATATGCAGATGATTTTGTTTGTTGTTTTCAATCTAGAAGTGAAGCTGAACAATTCTTCGAATCATTAAAATTGAGATTAAAGAAGTTTAACTTAGAAATAGCCGAGGATAAAACTAAAATTATTCCCTTTGGAAAGTTTGCGGAGAAAGATGTAAAACAAAAGGGAAACAGTAAACCAGCAATCTTTGATTTCCTAGGTTTTACACACTATTGTGGGAAAAGCAAACAAGGTAAGTTCCGAGTGAAACGGAAGTCAAGCAGGAAGAAAGTCCAAGGCAAACTCAAAGAATCTAAGCAATGGTTGAAGATTAATAGAAATAAAGATATTCATATCATTATGGATAGATTTAGACGCTCTCTTATAGGTTATTACAATTATTATTGCATCACAGATAATACCCAAAGTGTAAACAAATTCAGAGACAAAATCGGATACTTACTGTATAAATGGCTCAATAGAAGAAGTCAAAGGAAATCATTTAATTGGGATAAATTCAGACTCTTTCTTAATAAATTCCCATTACCTTACGCAAGAATTAAGGTTAACATATATGACTTAAGAAAAGAGATTAGCTACATTATGTGAACGATAACTAGGAGGAGCCGTGTGCGTTAATTGCGCAAGCACGGTTCTGTGAGGGGAGAGGAATACAATCTACCGTGAGGTAGAGAGATTCCCTTCTACTCGACTAGTT
>NZ_JBALOZ010000163.1:0-13262 GCF_036965125.1 Bacillus sp. JJ1503 | reverse complement strand
TTTTCCAAAAACCTGTCCAACAAACCTGCGTTATTGGACAGCTTTCAGCGCTTTTCCAAAAACCTGTCCAACAAACCTGAGTTATTGGACAGCTTTCAGCGATTTACGAAAAACCTGTTCAAAATCGTGTTTCTCGGTTCACTAGTAAGTTCGATTTTTATTTATCTGGCATTTTAACAAAATAACTGTCTTTACCGTTTCCAAATGGCTTATATTTTAACAATAAAATCCTTCGAATTGTCCTCTTAGACTTAATTCCGTCACACCATTCATAAATAGCATTAGTGGTAATCCTTCTCTCTGGAAAAAGAAGAATAAACTCCTCCACAGTTCGCAATATCCCGGTTGCCACTTTTTCTTTAACTCCACATCTATTGCAGACAAATTGCTCTGAGCTAAAATCAGCCATAAACGATACACATTTTAAACAGCGGATTCCTTTTTTTAATTTCTCAAATTGATATTCATAAACCCGCTTGTGTCGGGATTCAGTCATGTGGGCTGCAGCAATTTTTTCTGCGAGCTTTAGGGGTGTTTTTTGGATTCTTGGAGGGTTCTTTTGCATTTTTTTTATAAATCGTGGAAGCTGTGTAGGAAAAATAATAGGCTGGTTGTGTGGGGATTCGTATAAGTGGAATTCGGGGTTGACGAAGCATACGAAGGATTTAATTGGAGTTTTGACGCCGAAATCGTAAAGCAGTCTTCTAAATAAGGATTCACTACGTTCCAACTGATACAGTGGATTATTAATTTCTTTTCCTGATTGGGAAAACCATTTATCGTCTTCGGTATAAAAATCGCCATCATAATTTTTTACCTCAAACAGATAAATGGTCTCTGAGGAAATCAATAAGGAGTCAATTTGAAATTCAGTATTATTAGATTCGAATAATAAATCATTTAAAATAATCCAATCACTTGAAAGATCCTCTACCCAACTGTCGAAAAGAACCTCACCTTCATAGCCCTTTTCGAGATTAGAAAGAGTATTCTTATCTTTTTCTGACAAATCCATTCTCACTTTCAAGCATTTTAGCAACTTTAATTCTTCTGGTTCATGACGAGCTTTAATAATAATATCTCTCACATCCTTTTAATCTTCTAATCCATTTTACAAAAACCGATCCACAACGACAAATCCCCCATCTTCACCGATAGAAATACACAACGTTTTAAAAATAAAAACCTCCGAATGCCTATCCATCACAAAGGGAAGGCCATCCATCATAAACTTTACATCTGTGTCCTTTGCCCCATCCAGGGACAACATAAATTCAACATTTCCTCAGCATTCACCTGTAGGATAGGCTTTTAACCTCACAGATTGATCCAAATCTACTTCAAGCAATTCCCTGAGCTTCATCAATGCTTCATCCGAAATATGTATTGCTCGTGTAGTCATGACGTAATCCCCCTCAAAAATTTAGGCTGCTCATCTTTAGATGGCAGCCTTCAATTTACTCTATGAAATGCTCTTTAATTCTTCCGTTAGGCGCATAAATTCTTTTTTGTTCCGTTCAATTAGGGTTCTGTCAATTTCCAATTTGAGCCGTGCTCTTCGAAATGTCAGCAAGGTGTTGTTTAAAAATTGCTCTGCAAGAATTTCATCCATGTTCTCTTCGTGTTGTTGAGCCGAATTCAATAAATGTTTTTCCATCGTAAACCAACTCCTTGACCTTTTTTCTATTTTAGCAGTAATAATTAGATAATTCAATCTATTTTTCAGTGTAAATTTGTCCAATTTTTGGATAAGAAGGAATCCATTGGGGAACATATAAATGAAGCGAATATCATCAATTTTTTAAGGAAGTGTGAAGGATGAATTTACACAATAATATGGAATTTGAAATGAAAAGCTGTTTTATCCCAAATCTCGCTAAGTCTGAATCACTAAGGATTATAGAAGTAAACCCAGAAAGTGTCGTTGTGCAAATGTATAACCCTGATTGCAGAGGTGTCTTTCCATTGGACAATTTCCAATATTGGATTAAAAAAGGATCACTCATTGAAAAAAGTGATCAGCAGAAAAAAACTTCTTAACCCCGAAACAAAAGAGACATCCCCCCCATTTCCTTAGAAGATGTCTCTTTTTTTCATAAATTACACGTAAACTTTCTCATGCACCATCATCTTTATCATACCTTCGACAAGAGCAGGAACCTCTTCAAAAGCGCTCTTCATATGAACGCGTTCGGTTCGTTTATGAGCATCCTTTCCGAATGGACCGACATTTAATACAGGCGCATCAAGCAGTTTCATTCCCTCAAATGGGATGCTATAGCTCTCTCCCCAAACAGGAGTGTTTGTGACAAATGCTGTCCAGCCTTCCCCTTCATCCTTATAATTCACGTAGCTTAAATCACAGATTCCATTAAAGTAGTGAATTTGGTGAACAGGTAAGTCAAATTTCTGAAGCCCTTCCTCCTTCACATAATCCACACATTTTTTGACAAGCTCATCTTCTGAAGAATTGATAGCTGGATAGTAAGGCGGTGCATAAAGTAAAACCATTGCAGGTGTTAGTTCCTGACATTGAATAATCAAGGCATCAGCAATGCGAAGTGACTTTTCACGGTCATCCCAATCTTTGTTGGCAAGGATATTCCTTTTGATTTCCTCAACATGTTCTGCACCAATCTTTCCGATCGCATATTTTAGCAGTTCCTCATAGCGGAGTACACGCACTTCTCCAACAGGAGCAACGCCTTGGCCTAAACAGATTTTTTTGTATGCTTCATTACAGGCCCTTGCTGCTTCCTGTGCAACTTCTTCAAATAAATTCATAATTTCAGAAGCATTCTTTTTCATTAGAAAGACATTATATAAGGCTGCAGCACGATATGGCGTTTGTGTTGAATATTCCAATTTCAAATCCTTTTGCTGAAGGGTTACTGGAAGTGGAGTCTTTTCTCCTAATACCGATTCTTGAAATCCGGGATTCCATTCCATTTGCTGTGTCAAAAATGATGCAATATAAGGAGCTGTAATGCCACTCAAAGGTTCTCCCACATGTGTCTCTTTTCCATAAAATAAAGCGGATGGCATAATTTTACCGATGGTGCCAGAATACACATAGTATTTTCGGTCTCCAGGCTCTTGGGTAAATACAGGTTCACCATTTAAGAAAAGCTTATAGGTCAATTTATGCTGTTCCTTTAATTCTAAAAGCTTGTTAACAGCTGCTCGCATACCTGAGGAATTAACCTCTTCATCCGGAACTGTTAGTAATAGTAGATTAATTGGCCATTGCTCGATCGATGCTTTTTCTATCAAGCTCATATGCATAACAAGGCCCATTTTCATATCCATTGTGCCTCTGCCGAATAAATACTCACCAGATAATAAATCTTGTTTCGCGTCCTCAGGCAGGTCATGAATTCTTTCATGGAGTAATTTAGTCAATGCTTCTGGCTGATAGGCAAGGGGCTCAATATCCCCATATTCTTCCGTATTGACCGTGTCAAAATGGCTAATTAAAACAATCGTTTCACTAGCTTCGGGATGTTTATACAGCGCAGTAAGAAAACGACGGCCCAAATCTGCATCATCCAGTCTTAAATGATCAGGATGATGAGTAAAATAATCAAGTTCCTGGAGCTTGGCTAGGAGTTTAACAGGAAATTCACGTTCTCCTTCTGTAAGGGTCATGCTTTTCCAGCTTACAACCTCGCATAATAATTTACGTAACGATTCCGGTTCTCCCCATCTAAGTTGTGTCATCATCAAAACTCCTTTTGATTTCCCTCTTATTCGAAATTTTACAAATCCTTAAATTATAAATGTAATCAAGTAATCTTTATACAGTTCTATTAATATCTGAATTTGCCTGTGCCGTTTCATTTTTTGCAAGTTTAAATCGATAGAATAAAATACATGCAACAAGGAAGCCTATTCCAACTAATAATCCTACGAGCTGTGTTGGATCAAATGCTAAGAAAATCAGGATGGCTAAACAAAATACGATACAAATGATCGGAACTAACGGATATAATGGAACTTTATATTTCAAATCCTCAATTTTTCCGCCCGCTTGTATATATTTCCGTCTAAACATAAACTGTGAAAGTGCGATGCCCATCCACGAGATTGTAACTGAGATCCCTGCAATAGACATCAAAAGGACGAAAACGGTATCGGCAGCTATTACACTAGTTAACAATGATAATAAGGAAAAAAGCATCGTAAAGACTAGTGCAGCAAATGGTACCTTTCGTTTTGATAGCTTTCCGAAGCGTTTCGGTGCCATTCCCTCATGTGCCATCGCCCAAAGCAAACGTGTTGAAGCGTATAAACAAGAGTTTCCAACGGATAAAATCGCTGTCAGAATAACGAAGTTCATAATATCTGGTGCGTACGGTATACCAGCTAAATCCATAAGAGTTACAAATGGACTTTCTAGCAATCCCAATTCAGCTGATGGAAAAATAGCTGATAATACAATAATAGAAGAAATATAGAACACAATAATTCTAACAAGTACATTTCGGATTGCACGTGGAATATTCTTCTCAGGCTCTTCACTTTCACCTGCAGCAATTCCAATTAGTTCAGACCCTTGGTAGGAAAAGATTACATTCATCATAGTAACAAAAAGGATTGCAATCCCAGCTGGGAAAAGTCCGGATGGTGCTAAATTTTGGAAATGTGGTGCTGGGCGGTCGGCCAACGGGATAATCCCTAAGACAGCGGCTGCCCCAATGATGATAAAGAAAATGACTGCTACAACTTTAATTCCTGCAAACCAATATTCTGATTCCGCAAACCCTTTTGTTGTAAGGGCATTGAGTGAGAATAACAATACGATAAATATTGCACACCAAATCCAAATAGAGACATCTGGAAACCAGCGCTGCATAATAATTCCTGCTGCGGTAAATTCAACCCCGGCAGTTGTTGCTGAACCGATGAAATACATCCAGCCTAAAGCAAAGCCAGCTGAAGGATTAATAAATTTAGTTGCATATGCTTGGAAAGAACCGGTAACCGGCATATAGACGGCAAGCTCCCCCAGACACACCATAACGAGGTATAAAATTAATCCCCCAAATAAATACCCGATTAATGCGCCGCCAGCCCCAGATTGGTTTATCGTATAACCCACATTTAGAAACAATCCTGTTCCGATAACCCCTCCAAGAGAAAGCATGAATAAATGCCGCCTCTTCATCGAACGATTCAACTGGTTATCTTGTAATTCCTTATTGACCACACGACTCACACCCTTCAAT
Source organism: Bacillus sp. JJ1503 (assembly GCF_036965125.1). NCBI lineage: Bacteria > Bacillati > Bacillota > Bacilli > Caryophanales > Bacillaceae > Bacillus > Bacillus sp. JJ1503. The sequence continues at coordinate 8,034 of NZ_JBALOZ010000163.1, read as the reverse complement.
ATACAATTCCCGCTTATTTTTCGTAGAATTTTCAAATGATTGTTAACCCTTACATAATTGTGCAAGATCTAGGGTGAGGAGAAGCTGATTTAAGCAATATGTCTCTCTGCCCTCTTTCAGCTCCTTCTATTTCAACAAATCTTTCTAGAATCGTAATGATAAGCAGCTTAAGCCACCATCTAATTTACGGAATTCCGACATATCAAGCTCAACCGTTTGATACCCAGCTTCATTAATCATTTGCTTTGTTTTTGGATAGCCAGCTGGGATAATAACGTAGTCATTGACGCGAATACAGTTTGCTGCATATTCTTCCTCAGCTGGTACAATAATTTTTTTGTAAGAAGCAAAGTCAGGATGGTTGATAAACTCACCTGCAAGAACCATGGTTTCGTTTCCTAAATAAGAAATACCTGTTTTCAAATGGAAGAACTTTTCCAGCTGAATAATGGTAGCTTTGTAGTTTTCAGATTCTAAGATTGCCTTCAATTGCTCAGCACCCGCTAGATTTGTACGTTCAGAAAGACCGATATAAAAATGATCATCTGCTTGAAGTACATCTCCGCCATCTACCGTACCTGGCGCTTTAATATAATAAAGCTTTTCATAATATGACTTAACAGCAGGCTCCATTTCGATAATCTCGCCGTTTCTTGTTTGTGCGCCTGGATTTGAAATAACGGCAAATTCTGATGTTAGTACAGCTGTATCCTCTACAAATGTTGAATCCGGGAAATCAGCATTCTTTGGCATTACATGCACTTCTACATTACACTTTTTTAAAGCTTCTATATACGCTTCATGCTGTTCCAACGCTTTTTCATAGATTGGTGTTCCTAAATCTGAAGTTGTTAATCCATTTATATAAGTTTCTCCAGGTGTTTTTACAATCGTATTTTTAAACATTTCTAATCCTCCTCGAAATAATTGACTGTTATTTACGGATAACAGGACCAGTTAGACAAGTTGGTCCGCCTGTACCTAAGAACGAGATTTCACGGCCTTTGTATTCATAAACTGTTGCTCCTGCATCAATTAATTGCTGCTTCGTGGAAGGGTTTCCAGAAACCATCATACAAACTCGCGGTGCTAATGCTAAGACGTTACAACCGAGGTTATGGTATTCCTCTTCAGAAACTTCAATTAATTGAATACCTTTCTCGATCAATAGTTGTCTTAAGAATACGGGCATTAATCTTGAATAAACTACGGCTCAGTCGGAATCTACCATGCTTATAAAAGACATGAGGTGCAGACACTCTGCTTCTCCCTGATCATGCGGGAGTTGAACAACGATAAAGTCATCTACTAAATCCTTCGTCATTTCTCTAATTTGGCGTATTGCCTCATCATTCGTTCTGTAGCCGCGGCCTACAACAAGTGTACGGTCATCCAACCATACGATATCTCCTCCATCGGCCATCGCATTCCCTGTTAGCTCCCCAAGGATTGGTATGCCCTTTTCTTGAAGGTATTGTTTATAAACCAATGCTTCGCTTTGACGCAGTTTTTTTCCCGATTTTAAAATGATTGCTCCTTTCCCTGTAAATTTGACTGGGTCATGAGTATAAAGGGAGTCTAGGCCAACTTGATTTGAAGCAGGTAAATATTCAATATTATCGACATGCTTGCTAAGGATGGAAAGGAATTCTTCATATTCCTCCTGAGCCTCGGCAAAATTGGGTTCCTCTATATAATTAAATCTTTCCCATTCCTTACTTAAGTTTTCTTGGCTAATGAAAGCATCGTTTGGGTGTTTTACTACTACTGATGTAAGTTGTTTGTACATAGATTGACAGTAATCCACTCGAACTCCTCCTTTTCCACCTAACGGAATCAAATTCCTCTGTTAGGAATTTTATAATTCTGATATTATAGTAGATAAAGAACTATGTCAATATTTTTTGAATTGAAGGAATCTTTTAATTTTCAATATTTTATATATAATAGAAATATATAAATGGAATGGGAGACAAATTTATGCAAACGATTGACCGTGCTATGCAAGTAACGAAAGCCTTAGCAAATAATCAGGATAAAATGTGGCTGTCCATAACAGATCTATCAAAAGAGTGTGATTTACCGGCAAGTACGATGCACAGACTTTTACAAGCAATGAAAAAACATGGACTTGTTCAGCAAGATCCCGATTCAAAGCTATACTCTTTAGGAAACACTTGGCTTGAGTATGGTTTACAGCTATATGATAGTTTTGATTTTGTTAATTTGATTCGTCCAGAAATGGAGAAATTAATGCTTGAGGCAGAAGAAAGCATATATTATAGTAAGTCAATTGGACTGGAATCGATTGTTGTTGAACGAATTGACTGCCCGACCAATCCGATTCGAATTAATGACCAATTAGGAATACGGATCCCGATGAATATCGGAGCTGCCAATAAAACAATGCTTGCACATATGCCTGCTGAGGAAATGTTGAAAATCGTAAATTTGATTGTGAAAGAAGAAGAAAAGATGAGCTTCTTAAATATGCTCAAACAAATCAGATCTCAAGGCTATGGAATTAGCCATGGAGAAAGAACGGAAGGCACATCATCTGTAGCAGCACCGATCTACAACCAATGGAATGATTTAATAGGCGCTGTCAGTATAGGATATGTCAATTTCAATGTATCTCAAAACAGGCATGATTTTTTAATCAAAAAAGTGATGGAAACCGGAAAGCGTATTTCGGCTAAATTAGGGTCCAGACGGTAATCGTTTTAAAAGAAGTCCCTGCAAAACCCTTACATTGAATGGTCCATTGAAATTCCTACTTAAATGTACAAGCCAAACTGAATCCTCCAAGAATTGGCTGGGCCTCTTGGTTAATAGCTATATCAAATAAACGCTAGTTTCATTGCCTACAATTCAGAAAAAGGAAAAAACCCTTTTAGATTACGTTTATTACCGCAATCTAAAAGGGTTTCTATTATTTAAGAAGCAATCTTATGTTCTTGCTGGTTTTGATTATTTCTTTTACCTCTTACCCAGTAAACAATAACTGCGGCAATCAAAGCAAACCCAAGGTAACCAGTAATTGGGTACAATGTTCCAACTAGTTTTGTAAATCCTACGAAGCTTGCAGCAAATCCTGCAAAACCTATTGCTGTGACAAATCCATTAAATTTCATCGTACCTGGCTTCATTACCCGTACAGCGAACCCATAAAGCATTCCTACTGCTGTGTTAAAAATCATCGCTAAAAGGACAATAGACATGAAAATTCCGACAATTGGAGATATTTCATTTGCCAAGTAAAGCATCGGAATATCTAAACCGCCAATATCGCCTAATCTTGTATACATGCCGACATTAATGAGAATAAGCATAAGACCTAATCCGACTCCGCCAAGAATACCGCCCATTCCGGCGATCTTTAAATTCTTTGTCGTTCCGCCCATAACTGCAAGCATTGGAATCGCACAAGTGATATTAAAAGAAACATACAATAAACCAGAAAGGAACCAGTTTGAGGCAGCTGCATTTTGCCCTTCAGCCAGCTTGTCAAGCTCTGCAAAGCTAGCATCCATTGTGAATAATGCATATCCTGCTATCAACAAAACTAACACGATTAATGCTGGGGTAATACCCCCAATAATATTAAGTACTTTTTCCACATTAAAGAAGCAAGTAACGATTGTTAGTACTACCATGATCAAACTTCCGATTGCACTTGGAATGCCAAATTGCTGTTGGAACGTTGAACCAGCACCCGCAAACATAATCACTGCAACTCCAAATAAGAAGAAAGTAATGATAAAGTCTACTGCAATTCCTAAATATTTTCCACAAATACTATATACGACATTTTTATGGGAATGTGTTTGCAGACGGCTCCCGATTTGAATAATATTCATTCCTAAAAAAGCAAATAGTAAGGTTGCCAAGATCGCTCCAAAAAATCCTAACCATCCAAAGCTAGTAAAGAACTGCAAAACTTCTTGTCCAGAAGCAAAACCGGCTCCGACAACTGTACCGATGTATGCACCTGCCATTTGAATACTCTTTTTCATAAATGCCCCCGTATAATTGAATTTTTTGAAAATTTATTCTAAAAGGAGAAGAAGAACCTCCCATCTCCTTCAACCCTTTTTAAAATCACTTAGGAAAAGGTTTTTTCAGTAATTGTATATTGTTTAATCGTATCTCTGTTTGGTTCATACCCAATTCCAGGTGTATCAGGAACCGTGATAAAACCATCCTTTACAACTACTTCCGGATCAATTATGTCCTTGTCCCAATAACGAGAAGATCCAGCTGTATCTCCAGGCAGTATGAAATTATCTAAAGTTGTGAGTGCAATATTATGTGCTCTGCCGATACCTGATTCAAGCATTCCTCCACACCAAACCGGAATATCATGCTGTTTACATAGGTCATGGATTCGTTTTGACTCTGTCAAACCTCCGACACGGCCAATTTTAATATTAATAATTTTGCAGCTTCCTAATTCAATTGCTTTACGAGTATCTTCGTATGAATGAATACTTTCGTCTAAGCAAACAGGCGTATTAATTTGTTTCTGAAGTGTGGCATGATCGATAATATCATCAGATGCTAATGGTTGTTCAATCATCATGAGATCAAATTCATCCAAGGCACGCAGATGATCGATATCCTCTAAGCGGTATGCTGAGTTTGCATCAGCCATTAAAGGAACATTAGGGAAATGCTTTCTAACTTCCCTCATAACCTCTACATCCCAGCCTGGCTTAATTTTCACTTTCATCCGCTTATAGCCTTCAGTTACATATTCATCAATTAATTTCAGAAGATCATCCACTGTGTTTTGAATACCAATACTGATGCCAACTTCAATTTTTGATTTTTCTCCGCCGAGTGCTTTCGCGAGTGAAATTCCTTGTTCTTGAGTATAAAGGTCCCAAACCGCTCCCTCAAGGGTAGATTTTGCCATATTATTTTTCCGAATGTACGAAAAGATTTCAGAAACTTCATCAGGATGTTTAATCTCTTTATTTAATATTTGCGGGATAAGAAAATCCTCGAGCATATGCCAATTTGTTTGTAATGTTTCTTCATTATACCAAGGCGAATGGAAGGCAACAGACTCGCCCCAGCCGCTATTTCCATTTTCATCCTTTGCTTCAAGCAAAATAAACTCCCGGTCTTGCATTGTTCCAAAGCTTGTTGTGAATGGGGATTTCATTCTCATTTTTAAATGACGCAAAGTAATTTCTTTTAATTTCATCGGTATCCACCTTTTCTACTTTTTAATACTAAGTGATTGTATCTTCGTTATAACATAATAATGAACAGGCAAATCATTTGTTTTTTGCAGAGCTACTACAGCATAACCTGCTTCAAAAAGGTGCTGAAAGACTTTTCTTGTCTTAAAACGCCAGTCAACGGCTAGCTCATGATCTGTTTTTTTCAATTCTTGAAAATTTGCAGGTACTGGTACAAGGAGGGGCTGATCGNNGATCGATGTTTGTTAGATTTGTCATCATTCCTTGATCTAAATCCCCTAATTTGGGCTGTCCATTGCTTGTTGTCTCCCAGCTGATCAGATGAATTCCTTCGTTAGACTGGACCTCATTCAAACTTTTACTGTCTGAGACATGCTCACTATTAATCCACCAATCGATTTGAAATCGATCAGATGGCAGCCCGCTATTCAGTCCGTCCTCCATTTCACCGTAGCAATTTTCTATATAGGTGCAACAGATGCCGCGAAGCTTATTCATATTGAGGTAGGCATTTCTGCTTTCAAGCGGGTCGAATGTCCATATGATCAATTCGTATCCCTTTTCGGCAGCTTCTCTTTTTTGTTCTACTTTTAACTTTGCACCAATCCCTTTTTCCTGATACTCAGGGTGGATTCCGAGCATATGAGAGCAGAGATAGGTTTGCTTTTGATCAAATCCAGGAAATCCGTAGCTGAATCCAACTAGTTTTTCTTGATCGAAAGCACCTAACATAATGCCGCCATTTTTTGCAGCCGTAACCGTTTGATGAATCGGAATGGCACTCATATTCCATACTTCTTCTTCTAGCTTTTGAACAAGCTTCATTTCACTGCTGCTGTGTAAAGTTCGTATTTCAAAATTTCCATTCAAGATAATCACCCTCTTAGTTGTCTGCCAATGTGTTCATAATAGTTCTCGTTAGAATTTCAATTCCTGAGAACATCGCCTCACGATTAAATGTCATGTTTGGATGATGGAGGCCTGGCGTTAACCCACAACCAAGTCCTAGCATCGTTGCTTTTATGTTCGGTCTCTTTAAAGTGTAAAAGTGAAAATCTTCGCCACCAGACGAAATGATAGGCTGTTTCAGCCCAGTTTCACCTAGCGTATCTATAATAGCCTGCTTCATAAATACAACTGCTTCCAAATCTACCTCCGCAGCAGCTACATTCGCTTTTGTTTCAAATGGAATGTTTACCCCGTACAATAAACTTATTTGTTTAAAAATATTCTCAATTTTCCCCGTTAACTCTTCCATTACTTGATTCGTTTGCGCTCGTACATCAAGGCTAAAGGATGCTCTGCCCGGTATGATATTGCCTGAATCGCCGCCAGCATGGAATTTAGTCATTTTTGCTGAGTACGGAACCATTGGATTTAGATGAATGCCTTTAATTTCATTGACGATTGCGGCACCAATTTCAATGGCATTTTGGCCTAGATGTGGCCTTGCTCCATGTGCATCTTCACCAATTATTTCTCCCGTAATAAACTTAGCAGCTCCATGATAAACGGCAGGTACAGCATATCCATCTTCTAGCTCCTGAATAGGTCTTAGATGAACACCGTATAAGTAGTCAACATCATCTACTACATTCTTCTCGATCATTTTCAATGCCCCTGTTCCCTTTTCTTCAGCGGGCTGGAAAATAAATTTTAGTTTTGCTTTATTCGGAAAGTTGATTTTCTTCAACAGCAGCATCGTTCCGATGATCATCGTCATATGGGAGTCATGCCCACAAGAATGGTTTGCTTTGTATATTCCACCAACTTCCTGCCAAAGCGCATCAATATCCGTTCGTAAACCTACACAAATATCTCCGCTGCCTACTTCTGCAACAAGTCCTGTACAATCATCAAAGGTTTTTACTTTAAAGCCCTGCTTCTCAAGGAATGTTTGAATATATTCAGTCGTTTTGAACTCTTCCCAGCTAACTTCAGGATGTTGATGAAAGTAATCAAAAAGGGAGTTAATAGTTGGTTTAAGCTGATCTAAGTGATCTTTCAAGTAACTTCCCCTCCATCAATAAAGAAATAATCTTTAAATAATTCTTCATATTGCTCTTTGCGCTTTTCAAAGCGATTTGAATTTTTTACTGTTACACCGGCAACAACCGCGTTTAAAAAAGAAAATAGGGCTGTTGTCGTGTCTATGGCAGATTTATTAAAAGGAAAAATCGGAAATAGCATATCAGAATATTCACTTATCGGTGATTGAGGAGAATCTGTAATCCCGATAATGATTGCCCCCTGCTGCTTTGCCAATTTTGCAATTTTGATCGTCTCTTTTAAATAACGATGAAAAGAAATGGCTATCATGACAGATTGACTATTCATCCCGCTTAACGTGAAAACAATATCATCTGAATCGGAACGGACTAATTTAACCCGATCCTTCACTAAACTAAGTGTAAAAGAAAGCCAATTTGCTGCCGGAAATGATGTTCCCATTCCTGAAATATAGATTGCTTCCGCATTTACAAGCTGATCTACCATTCGATACAATTCATCATCATTGACAAGCGACATCAACTCTTTAATGCGCTCCCGATCCTTTTCCATGACCTTGGCGAAAAAGTTTGGCTCTTCGGCTAACTGCAGCTTATTTGTATGATAAGTCCCAAGGCTGCTCTCCTGATAAAGGAGCAGTTCACGCACCTTCTTTTGCAAATCGGAAAAGCCAGATAATTTTATCGCATAACAAAATCGAATAACAGTCGTTTCACTAACCCCCACTTTGAAACCGATTTCATTTGCGGAAAACAAAGCAAAATCCTTAGGCATTTTGAGAAGATAATTCGCAACCTTCTGCTGACCCTTTGAG
>NZ_JBALOZ010000162.1:3018-19086 GCF_036965125.1 Bacillus sp. JJ1503 | reverse complement strand
ATCTGGATATCCAATCCTTTTACTTTTACTTTTATTTAAATCAACATTTCCAATTATTAAAATATTAAGCCAACCCAATATAATGAATTTGATGTCTATTTCTTTAGCTTCATTTTTCAAAATCATGGATTGCCTCATAGTCTATTTTGTTAGTAAACTTTTTTAATATCAGGCTTCCATTTTTCTAAAAAAGCGGTGATTCCTTCATAACCTTCTAAAGTGATCTCCCCTTGCTCGATTTGCTATTTTGGAGCTGCTCCTGCTTCTACTAGCAAATCAACAAGATGGATGGCTCTGACTGTTTTCTCCATCCTTTCCCTTTGAATACCTAGCTTCATTTGCAATAGGCAGCCCGGATTAGTAGTTACAATAATTGCAGCGCTTGTTTCCTTTGCATTGTTCATTTTAATATCTAAAATATCCATGGATTCATTATAGTTAATAAGATTATAAATGCCTGCTGATCCACAACAACGGTCGAAATTCTTCATTTCTCTGTATCCAACACTTGGAACTTGCTTTAATAAAGATAAAGGTTCTTCAGTTACTTTCTGTACATTTTTCATATGGCAAGAAGATTGATAAGTGATTGTTTCATTAATCTTGTTTGTAAAGCGCAAGCCATCAAGTTCATTTAAGACTTGGGAGATATCTCTAATTTTGCTTGCAAATTTTCTTGACCGTTCTTCCCATTCTTCATCTCCTTTGAATAGATGTTCGTATTCAACAAGAGCAGCGCCGCATCCGCCAGCGTTATTTACGATATATTTTACATTTTCCTTTTCAAAAGCCTCTATATTTTTTTTGGCAAGCTCTTTAGCAGAGTTTGTTTTTCCTGAATGGGCGTGCAGTGCCCCGCAACAAGTCTGGTTTTTAGGAATAATCACCTTGGCTCCTGACATTGTTAATAGTTTTATGGTGTTACGATTTGTTTCGTTAAAAATAGAGTCCATGATGCATCCAGTAATAAAACCAACATCAATTTTTTTAGGGCCAATAGCTTTATAGTCACGCACTATTTGTTTACGGATCTGTGGAGAAGTTTGGTTAGGCAATACCGCTTCGAATTCTCCAAGATGAAGAGGTGCTCTTTTAGTTGCGCCCGTTTTTTGAGCTACTTTTTGCAACCCTGTTTTTTGATAGAACCATGAAGCATTTCCTATAAAGTTCATCCATTTTTTAGAAGGTATCACCTGTTCAAAGAGAATAGATTCAACTATTTTTTGTATTTTCGTTTTTTTGGCATAATCTTCTAAAACTTCTTTAGCCCCCTCCAAAATTTTTCCGTACTGGACATTGGTTGGGCAGACGGGTTCACATGCCCGGCAACCAAGGCAATTTTCAATTGGTTCTCTTAAATCTTCAACCTCAATTTTTCCCTCAGCAAGCATCCTAACGAGATTAATTCGGCCCCTTGGGGTATGAGCCTCTGTTCTCATAGATTCATATGTTGGACATGCCGGTAAGCAATAGCCGCACTGAACACAGCTAAATGTTTCATCATACTTTAATTTTTCTTTTAAAATAGTTCCGTTCATCCCCGTAACACCAACTTTTGCCCTTTTTCAGGAAAAATTTTTCCGGGATTTAAAATATTATTTGGATCCCATGCTTGCTTAATTTTTTTCATCATATCGAGGCCAATTTCACCTAATTCCATTTCCATAAAAGGAGATTTCAGTGTTCCGATTCCATGCTCTCCTGAAAGGGTTCCACCTAATTGAACAGCTGCCTCGAAAATCTCAGAAACAGCCTTCTCCACCCGAATCATCTCATCTTCATCACGTTTATCACAGATAATATTTGGATGCAGATTTCCATCGCCGGCATGGCCAAACACAACAAGATGAATATCGTATTTTTCACGAATTTCCTTTAGTCGCTGAAACATATCAGGGATCTTGCTTCGAGGAACCGTTGCATCTTCAGAGACTTTTGTTGGTTTAATTTTTACTATAGCTGGAGAAACTAGTTTTCTCGCTTTCCAGTAGCTCGCAGCTTCGGCTTCATCCTTAGCAATTTTCACTTTTACAGATCCATTTTCCATAAAAATGGATTCGATATCTTTTTCATTTCGTCTTCAATAGCCAATGGATGGCCATCTAATTCGATTAGAATAATCGCCTCACAATCAGTTGGCAGACCAACAGGCTGATAGTTTTCTACTGCAATGATTGAAAACTGATCCATGATTTCCAATTTTGAAGGAAGGATTCCATTTGTTAATATTTTTGATATGGCTTTTCCTGACAGAACAAGATCATCAAAAATAGCCATCATTGTTAAGGTTGCAGGTGGCTTAGGCAGTAATTTTAAAGTAGCTTCCGTAATAACACCTAAAGTGCCTTCAGATCCAACAATTATTTTCGTTAAATCATAGCCCGTGACATTTTTAATCGTTTTCCCGCCTGTTTTAATAATTTCACCTTCGGGGGTTACAACTTCTAAGCCAATTACATAATCCTTCGTCACTCCGTACTTTAGGCCTCGAGGTCCGCCGGAATTTTCCGCCAAATTACCTCCAATTGTGGAAACATGCGCACTGCTTGGGTCAGGTGGATACATCAAACCATATTTACCAGCAGTTTCATTAATTGTTGCGGTGAGAACCCCCGGTGAAACGACTGCCACGAGATCCTCGGGATAAATTTGTAGATAACTATCCCATTGAGACATATCTAAAACAATGCCTTTTTTTACAGGAAGGGGACCTCCACTAAGAGAGGTCCCTTGTCCTCTGGGCGTTACAGGTATTTTATATTTGTTTGCTAGTTTTAAAATTGATGATACTTCTTCTTTATTCTTTACCTGTACAACGAAATCGGGCAGGTAGGTTCCGAATGAAGCATCATAGCTATAACTATATCTGCTTGCCAAACTCGTTAAAATTTGATTTGAAGGTAGAAATTCTTCAAACTCTTTAATAATTACATCCATACGAACTTCTCCTCTTAACCAATATTCAGAGAAACAAACTTTTCTTCAAGATATTCGCTTATTCCGTATTTTCCTCCTTCTCTACCAATTCCACTTTCTTTTAATCCACCAAATGGCGCTTGGGCAGTCGTTGGCATTGCATCATTAATTCCAATAATTCCATACTCTAGTGACTCCATGACACGAAACGCACGGCCTAAATCATTTGTATAACAATACGATGCAAGCCCGTAGAATGGATGGTTTGCTTTTTCAATCGCTTCTTCTTCCGTTTTAAAGGTAAAGATCGGAACAACAGGACCAAAGGTTTCTTCTACTGCGATTTTCATAGATTCATTTGCGTTATTAATAACTGTCGGCTGATAGAATGCACCTTTTTGATCCAAAATCTCACGTTCGCCACCGCATAGAATGATTCCGCCTTTTGTTATTGCATCTTCTACATGTTCCATTACTTTTGCAAGACTCTCCTCATTAATTAAAGGTCCAATCTCTGTTCCTTCTTCCAGCCCATTTCCTATTTTTAATTTTTTAACTTTTTCTGTGAAAATTTTCGAAAAATCCTTAGCAACCTCTTCTTGAACATAGATTCTATTTGTACATACACATGTTTGCCCTGCATTTCTAAATTTACTAGCAATTGCAGCATCAGCAGCAACCTCTAAATCAGCATCCTCAAATACGATAAATGGAGCATGGCCGCCTAATTCCATTGAGACTTTTTTAACCGTATTTGCGGCTTCTCTCATTAATTTTTTGCCTACTTCCGTTGAACCTGTAAAGGTAATTTTTTGGACCTGTGTGCTAGCTAATAAGGATTGAGCAACCTCGTTGGATGGACCGTGAACTAAATTGGCTACTCCTCTCGGTAAACCTGCTTTATCAATTGCTTCAAAGATTTTGACCGCTGTTAGAGGGGTCATTGAAGCTGGTTTTAAAATAACTGGGCAGCCGGCGGCGATGGCAGGAGCGAGTTTACGTGTAACCATGGCAGCTGGGAAATTCCAAGGTGTGATGGCACCTGTCACACCAATTGGCTCTTGAAGCACTAAAATTCTTTTGTTTTGGGTTGAGGCTGGAATCGTTTCTCCGTAAATACGTTTTGCCTCTTCGGCATACCATTCAACATAAGAAATAGCTAGCCTTACTTCCCCAAGAGCCTCTTTTAATGGTTTCCCCATTTCTGATGTAATTGTCGTTGCTATTTCTTCCTCAATATCCCTTAAATTGATTGCAATTTCTTTTAGGTAGCGAGATTTTTCATCAGCTGTGGCTTTCTTCCAAGTTTTAAACGCCTCTGAAGCCGCATAGATGGCTTCTTCTACATCTTCCTTGCCTCCAAAAGCAACTTCTCCAACCTTTTCTAATGTTGCTGGGTTATAAACCGTCAAGTATTCGTTAGATTTTGATGGTTTCCATTCGCCGTTAATGTATAGCATGGCCGCTCTCCTTATTACTTAATTTCTGTAAACCTTCTCTTAGGATAAGTATTGATTGATCAATTTCCTTTTGAAGGACTGTTGTTGGCGGTATGAATCGTAAGACGTTTTTATCAGTTCCGCATGTTAATAGAATGAGTCCGTTTTCTAAAGCGTAATTTTTCAGCCAATTGACCGTTTCAGCATCCGGTTTACCTTCTTCATTAACAAACTCTATCCCTATCATTAATCCTAAGCCTCTAACATCCCCAATGCCTTTAAACTCTTTTTGTAAATCAAGCAATTGCTGCTTTAAATAATCTCCCATCTTTCTGGCGTTTTCGATTCCTTCGCGTCTTAATATTTGGATGGAGGCCAATGCTGCGGCACAAGAAACAGGATTTCCACCAAATGTACCGCCATGTGTTCCTGACTCCCATTTCTCCATAATTTCCCTCTTAGCAATAACTGCACTTAAGGGAAAACCGGATGCAATCCCTTTACCTAAGGTGATAATATCTGGCTCTACTTCAAAATGCTCATAAGCAAACATTTTACCTGTTCTTCCAAACCCTGTTTGGACCTCATCGAACACAAGTAGAATGCCGTGCTTATCACAAAGGGCTCTTATCTTTTTAATAAATTCCTTCGGTGGAACAATATATCCACCTTCTCCTTGTACAGGTTCAAGTATGATGGCTGCCACTTGAGACGGATCCACTTGATACGTAAACACTTCTTCTATATTTTGAATACATCTTTCAGTCTCTTCCTCATTACTTAACCCTGTTCGGAAGGAATAAGGATATTCACAAGAATAAATGCTTGGAATTAATCCTTCATAATCCTTACGGTAGGAAGAGTTGGAAAATGTAATCGATGTTGTTGCTAGTGTTCTGCCGTGAAATCCTCTTTTAAAAGAAATAATGGCCGGTCGTTTAGTGGCTTTTTTCGCTAGTTTAATAGCACCTTCATTCGCTTCGGCTCCACTATTTGAAAAATAAACCATTTTGTTAGATCCAGTTAGATAGTTTAATTCCTCAGCAAGTTCAATATATGATGGATAGTAGGCGACATTGTGGCCAATATGAATCATGGAATCTAATTGTTCTTTAACTGCTTCAATAATTTCTGGGTGGCAATGTCCTACATTATTAACACCCACTCCGCTGGCAAAGTCTAAATATGGTTTACCCTTTTCATCCACGACAGTCGAACCAATAGCCTTTACAATTCCAAGGTTTGTTGCTCTTCCTGCTACTGGAGGAAGTACTTGATTTCCTCTTTCTGATAAACTCTTATTCTCTTGAATCATCATTCTGCCTCACCTTCTTGTTTATAATCACTTTTCCATAAATCGATATATGCTTTTGCATTAGCATAAAGGTCTTGTTTTTCCTCATCGTTTAGTTCCCTAATGACCTTTGCAGGAATTCCAACAGATAAAGTGCCCTCCGGGATAACCTTTCCTGGAGGAACGACTGCTCCAGCAGCTACTTGAGCGCCCTTTTTAATAATTGCTCCATCTAAAACGATAGCGCCAATTCCAATTAAGGCCTCGTCTTCAATTGTACATGCATGTAAAGTGGCTCTATGCCCAACAGTAACCATTTTTCCAATAATTAGTGGTGACTCCGGTGTGACATGGCAGATGGAGCCATCTTGAATATTACTTCCTTCCCCAATTTCTATATAATTATGATCATCACCGCGCAGCACAGATTGGGGCCATATACTTACATCTTTTGCAATCCTCACGTCCCCAATAATTTGTGCAGATTCATGAATAAATGTCTCCGAATGAATGGAAGGTACCCGTCCCTTCAAGAATTGAATCATATGAACATCCTACTCCTTAAAAAGATATCTTTAATGTAGTAAAAATAAGATTAACTGCTGGAGACGAGACCTAATTCTTTTAGTATTTCCTCATTATGTTCTCCTAAAGTAGGTGCAGAATTTTTAATTTCTCCCGGTGTTTTTGATAGTTTGACAGGAATACCTAGCGCTTTTATTTTTCCAGCAACCGAATGCTCAACCTCTTCGACCATTTTTCGAGAAAACGTGTGCTGGTCAGTTAATGATTCCGGGTATGTGTTAATTGGGCCGGCTGGAATCCCTGCTTCATCAAATTTATCAAACCAATATTTTCTTGGTTTCAAACGCGTTCTTTCTTCTATTAATCTTACAAATTCATCTAAATGCTTAATACGTGAGGCATCATCAACAAATCTATCGTCACTTAGGAATTCAGGTCTTCCAATAATTTCACAGAATACAGGCCAATGATGCGATGTATCTGCACCTACAGTAAAATATCCATCACTTGCTTCAAATGCTTGATATGGTGCAGATAATCGATGTCCGCTTCCAGTTGGGGTAGGTGTTTCGCCAGATACCCAAAACTGGATGCTCTCCCAGACAGATAACGCAATGCCCGTATCGTATAGGGAAGCATCAATAAATTGCCCTTCATTTGTATTTACTCTGGCATATAAGGCTGATAAAATCCCGTATACAGAGAATAATCCTGCACCTAAATCAATAACCGGTATTCCGCATTTTACTGGCTTTCCGCCTCTTTCACCTGTCACACTCATAATCCCTGTCATCCCTTGAGCAATTAAGTCATAGCCCCCACGGGAAGAATATGGTCCATATTGACCAAATCCAGAAATAGAGCAATAAATGAGCCGAGGGTTTATTTTAATAAGAGTTTCATAGTCGATACCCAATCTTTTAACAACACCAGGGCGATAGTTCTCGATTAAGATGTCGGCTGTTTCAATTAATTTATAAAAAGTGTTCTTGTCCTCCTCTGTTTTTAAGTTAAGAGTCAGACTGCGCTTGTTTCTATTGATTGCCATATAAGCATAGCTTTCACCATTTATTTCTGGTGACCACCTTCTAGTGTTCTCACCATTTGGTGGTTCAACTTTAATGACATCCGCTCCCATATCTGCCAACAGCATGCCGCAATAAGGTCCTGCCATGACCTGACTTAGGTCAACAACACGTATCCCTTGTAAAGCACCCATTTTATCCCTCTCCTTACGCTTATTCTTTGAATTAAGGCTTTCTAATTAAATTTTCATTATTTAAAAATAGCTCTTTATTTTTCAAAATGACATTTCCATCAATTTCAACTGTAGGAGCATTTACAACCATATCGTAGTGGCCCTTTGCTTTAATGTTCCCTCCGATATAAGCATTCGTTCCTAAAGCGATGTGAATCGTTCCAAACACGCCTTCATCACTTAACATACTGTTTTCTAATTGGCACTCCGGATTCATGCCAATTCCGAACTCGCCCGCAAAGTAGATGTTTCCGTTGTCGTCATTTCTTTCTTCTAACACTTTTTTAAACAGATCAGCCTCTTTTCCACCTGTGATCGAAACGGCTTTCCCCTCATTAAATTCCACTACAACGGGAGTATCAATCAGGCCAACACCTGGAATACTTCCATCAACGACCAGAATACCCTCCGCCGTTCCTTCAACTGGGGCAATACTAGATTCAATACAGTGTGCGGCAGAGACATCCTTTGTATTAGCAAATCCAGTTAATGCCCTTCCTTCCCTACCTTTAATGGAAAAGCGTAAATCGGAGCCCTTCGGCGTTGTAATTCGAACGAATTCCCCATTTGTTAATATGTTGGCAAATTTTTCCACTTGGGGCCTTATTGCAACAAAGTCTGCACGTAATCCACTACTTAAAAGAATATTTTCATGAGATTCAGGCAAAATTAAAATCCTTGTTCCGGTCATCTGTGCCTCATGTCGTGCTTTAGTATGAGCAATGTTATATGTTGTTGGAGCGATAACCACATCTACTTCTTTCATCGCAGCAGCTATAGCTTCTGGCAAGTCATCCCCGTGTCCATTTCTTGGTAACATTGATATGGTGATTGGCTCTGCACCTAATGCAGCAGTGGTAGACGCAAGTACTTTTGATATTCCTTCCGTTAGAAAATCAGTTAATATTAATACCTTTTCTCCTTCAACAACTCCAGCCAATACTTTTACTAATGCGTTGGCTGCGGGGTACATTAGCACATCTTTCATAAAGTAAATCTCCTCCAGTTCCTAAATGTTTAATATTAAACTCCCTCAAAAGAAGGGATTTGCTTATTGAAAAATGCCTCAATCGCGTGTTTGTGATCCCTTGTTTCTTGGCATTTTATAAAAGCATCTAATTCCATTGTCATTGCATCTTGCCAATTGAATTCCATTGTTTTCTGAATGACATCTTTTGCATGCCTTACTGCAATTGGGGCACGTGAAGCAATCATCTTTGCCCACTCTAGTGCTTCTTCCATTAATTTTTCATGAGGAACGACTGTACTTGCCAAACCTCTTTGAAGAGACTCTTCTGCAGTGATCGTTCTTCCTGTTAGAATCACTTCCTTGGCATACGCTTCCCCTAATAGTCGGACTAGACGGGTTGGTCCAACGACTAATCCAACCTTCACACCAGCAGCGCAAAGCTTTGCACGTTCTGACATGAAGCGAAGATCACAGGCTAAAGCAAGCTCAAACCCTCCGCCAAAGGCATAGCCATTAACAGCTGCAATCACTGGTTGAGGCATTTCATTGATAATGTCATAAATTCTGCAATCTTCTTCTAAAAATAGCCGTACAGTTTCCGGTGTCAATTCCCCTTCCTCGTTTAAATCTGCTCCAGCGCAAAACGCACGATCCCCCTCACCAGTCAATATGATAACTCGAACATCGGATCTCCTTTTTAGTCCTTCCATAAAAGGTACAAATTCTTCGCGAAATTCCTTTGAAAGAATATTCATCGGTGGATTATTGATTGTAATTGTACAAATATGGTTAGCAAGATTAACCTTAATCATTTCCATACCTTTCATCTCCTATCTTCAAGCATTCTGTTTCATTTCTGGTTGAACTTTTATTTTTTTAGGGATGTTTTCTAATGTTCCGTCAATTCCTTTGCTTCTTTGATACTTATCCCAAAGGATGACTGCAATTGGACATAAAATAGACGTAGTAATTGTAGAAATCGAAATTTGTATGGTTGCTAGATTCGCAATATCTTGAAAAGCTTTTGCCTCTTCCAAAGTCATGAGTCCTGCCCCAGCTGATACCGCTGCAGCTGCGGCAATAGCTGCAGGTGTCCCAACCGCATTCCCTGCCGTTGATGCTTCTGCAACAGGACCGATTGTGCTTCTCTCACCGAATAAACGGTAGACTAGAATACCTGTAATAGCTGTTAAAATAACTGTTATAAAGCCCAAAGCTAATCCTCCCCAGACTGCATCTGGATTAAAGAAGCTCATAAAGTTCATCCCTGCTCCAAGACAGAATGCAAAGAATGGGACAAGTAATGTTTCTCCAGGCTTGAGGAATTCGCGAATATCTTCATCTAAGTTTCCAAGCAGCATTCCAAGAGCTATTGGCAGCAATACCGCGATAAATGCGATTAGTGGGAAATGTGACCCAACCATTCCTAATGCAAGCATTGTAAAGAAAGGACCGTCATTTAAAGTTAAAACAGAGATTGCACCAACATCTGAACGGTTTCCATATTGACCTGTAAGAACTGCATACATTCCTTCGTTTCCATTGGTCATAGCCGCAATAATCGCCACTGTTGATAAACCAAGAAGACCGTTCATTGGATCAAAAAATACTCCAAACAAAATTCCAATTACAATTCCAGTTAAGCACTTACTTGATGTGAGCAAAATACCTTTCTTTAAGGCTTTTCCACCTACTCTCAAATTCATTTGGCTACCTGCACAAAATAGAAATAAACCAATAAGCGTTAAGGTTCCATTTTTAAAAAGAGCTTCCGAAAAGCCGCCAATTCTCATAAACTCATAAATACCTTCCTGGGAAGGTGATACACCTAAGGATTTAAGGATATTCATTATAAAAGGAATGTGAAGCTGATCAATCGTATTTAATAGTGCCCCTAACATAAGGGGGATAACCATAAGTCCACCAGGAACTCTTTCAATATTTTTTTTGATTTTCATATCCATCACCAACCCTGATTGTTTATGGGATCACATTTCGACAAATTTTAGTTTTTAAGGTAGTCGAATATTCATTAGTTGTACAAAAATTAAATAAATGAAACCTATCATTCCGATGGATACCAATGATGCTGTGTACCAACGAATTTCTTTATAAAATAGTATGCCAACAAATAAAAACAACAATGTTGAAATCATAAAACCTAACAAAGGGATAAGCACAAAAATATACGCAACCGTAAGAAATATAAAGACGAATCCCCTTTTAATTTCAAGACGAGAAAAAAATTCTTTTGTGTTTGCTTTTTTCTCACGGATGGTTTTAATAAATTGCCAGATTGCTAGACCCATAAAGCTATAGCCTAATAACATTGGAAACGAACGCGAAGAATTTAAAAGATGATCCCCTGCCGGGAATGAAAAGCTCCCTATTACAAAAAAGAGACCAAAGGTTAGTACCGTAGCTGAAAGAATAAAATCCTTATTAATTCTCATCCTTTTCTCCCTTCTATTACTCTTGTGGCTTACTAATTCCAACTTCTTCAGGTGATCGTTTCCCAACACCAATATTCCATAGCAACCAGCTTGTTTTCTCAGTGATATCTTTTGTATATTGTTGGCTATCTTCAATATCTGTTAGGACAATTGCCCTTTTCTTCGCAAACTCTTTAAATTTCTCACTATTAATTGCTTTGTTATAAGCTTCTCTTATTTGATCAACGATTTCCTTTGGAGTTCCGCTTTTTACCGCTGGTCCCCACCATGTTCCTTCAGGTACATACTTTTCCATGCCTGCAACAAAATCAGTCACCGGAGGGATAGATTTGAAACCTTCCACTTCAAATGCTTTATTATCCATCACAGCTAAGGAACGTAAATCGCCTGAACGCAGTAAATCGACAACTTCGTTAACCCCGCTAATGGAGAAATCCACTTCCCCTTTCATGGCAGCCATAGCAGCGTTTGATCCAGAATCATAGGTAATAATTTCCGCACCTCCGCCGACAACATTATTAACAATCTCTAATGTAAGATGCCACGGGTCTCCAATAGCTGCTACACCAACTTTGGCATTTCCTTCTTTTAAAAGTTTGACAATATCATCGAATGATTTTAGATTAGACTTTTCATCAACAATAAAGTTTGCAATACCCATAGCCCCGATTCCAATTTGTTCGAAATCTTTATAAGTTAAATCAGTCATTCCCATCGTTGGGAATACCCGTACTAGGTCTGTTTGGAACAAGATTGTATAACCATCGGCTTCTTGCCCATTCACGTATTCCAAGGCTAATGCACTTGAGGCCCCAGGCATATTTCTTACAGCGATTGATTGCCCTAATTCTTCTTGAAGCATTGGATGGAGGGTTCTTGCCATTGTATCCGTTCCCCCACCCTCACCAAACCCAACAATGATTTCAATTGGCTGTGTAGGGTATTTGTCTTCTTTTTTCGTATCTCCCTCCGGAACTGCATTATTGGATTGATTACTAGAACAGGCACCTAATAATAAAATGAATGAAATAAATAGTAGAAACATCATTTTAAGTTTCATAATTTTGCCTCCTCATCAGTTCTTGTTTTCTTCCATACTTTTTTAAACTTTTTCGTTAAAAATTGATTTTGGTTTAATAGCAAAAGCACAATACATACTAGTAAGAAGAGACTTATAGGACGTGTTATAAATGGCATAAACGAATAATCAGCACTAACCATGGCTCTTCGGAAATTTTGTTCAGCCATTAAGCCGAGAATTAATCCCAGTACTAGGGGAGGAGCTGCCAGGCCAACCCTTCGCATTAAAAATCCAATAATCCCAAAAGCAAACATGACTGCGATATCAAATGGACGACTATTAACTGCATACGTTCCAATAACACTAAATACAGTAACCGTCATTAATACAACGCTTCTTGGAACAGACAAAACTTTTTGAAATAGAAACGATAAGAATAACCCAAATACCAGCATAAATACTGATGAAACAACTAAAATAATGAAAAACTGTTGTAAAATATTAGGGTTTTGCGTTAGTAATAATGGACCTGGCTGCAATCCATGTAATAAGAGTCCCCCTATAATGACGGCTGTGACAGCGTCCCCTGGTATTCCAAGCGTGAGCATAGGAACGTATGTTCCTGGTACACAAGCGTTATTCGCGGTTTCTGCAGCGACGACTCCTTCTGGATTTCCTTTTCCAAAACTTTCAGGATTCTTACTGCTTCGTCGGGCAGCATCATAAGAAACCCATGCGGCTACATCTGCTCCAACTCCAGGAATTACTCCTATTAAAGCCCCAATTACGGATGATTTCCCTCCAAGAGGTAGAAATTTCAGCAACATCCGCCACGGTGGAAAAATAGAATTAAATTTTTCAGATTTTAATGGAGGTTTTAGCTGGATTAGGGATTCAATCACTTCTGCGATACCAAAAATCCCTATTAAAACAGCAATGAGGCTGAACCCATCCATTAAAGCGCTTTCACCAAAAGTAAACCGTTGAACTCCAGTTATTTTATCCATTCCTATTGTGGCTAAAGCCAATCCTAAAAATCCTGAGATTAATCCTTTTACTAGTGACTCTGCAGTCAAATTAGCACTAAGAATAATTCCGAACATAGCCAGTAAAAAATATTCCCATGATCCAAAGTTCATACTAAAGTTTAATAGTAAGGGAGCACCAATTAAGAATAGAACTGCCGCAAAGATGGTTCCAAGAAAGGATTGAAAAGTCGCAAGTCCACGAGCCAAACCTCCTTCCCCTCTTTGTGCCATAGGATATCCGTCCATGGAAGTGGCCGCAGATGCTGGGCTACCCGGTATATTCAAAAATATAGCCGGTGTGGATCCCCCATATGTTCCTGCAATATGAACGGAAATAATTAATACCATTGCCTCGATCCATTCCATACCCCATGTAAATGAAATTAATATGGATACTCCCATAGTGGTAGTGAGTCCGGGAAGTGCTCCTAAAACCATGCCTGCAATGGTCCCAATAATAAACAAAAGCAAAATTTTAAAAGATATGATACTAGTAATCGATTCTCCTATTAAATTGAAATCAATCAAAGGTCCTCCCCCTTAATCTAAAAAGAGCTCTCTATTTTTCATAAGAATTTTACCATCCACTTTAATGACAGGATCACGCATGACAAGATCGCAATGGCCTGGTGCTCTTATACTGCTTCCGAAGGTGATTCCGTTTCCAATTCCAATATGCATCGTGCCAAATTCCGCCTCGTCCTCTAGTTGTCCCCCCCTGCCAATCTTTGCTTTTGGGTTCATACCAATTCCCATTTCTACCGCGCAATAGACATTTGGATGATTGTAGCTTTCTAAAGTTTGCCTTAACATTTCCGCATCTTCTTTTCCTTCAATCGAAACAATTCTTCCCTCTTTAAAGGTAATTTTTACTGGCTCTTGACATGCTCTACCAGGTACAATCGCACCATCGACATACATTACACCTTCAGTAGTACCTTCAAGTGGTGAAATGGCCGTTTCAATGCATGGTGGTGGTGAAATCGTACCAGGTTCGTGACAAATGCCAGTTTGAGGAACCGCATGCCGGCCTGAAATCTTCATGTGTAGTTCTGTTCCTAATTTCGAAGTAATACTTAATTCTTCTCCAGCCTCTAATATGGCTGATACCTTATCGATAATTTCCTTTTGGGCCATATAATCAATGTCTAAAGATCCATCTAAGAAAACTTCTTCATTCGCATCAGGCATAAAAATGAGTCTTGCGCCAGCATCGCTTGCTTCTTTTCTAGCGGTTGAGTGATTAATAGAGAATGTTGTCGGAGCAACGATTGCATCGGCAGCTTTCATGGCTTCAGCGATAATTCTCGGCGGTTCATCACCATGTCTTGTCGTTGGATGCATAACCGTCAAAACAACCTCTGCGCCCATGCCATGTCCTACAATCGCAAACATCTCTCCTATTTCGGTCGTATTGGTATCTGTTAGGATGAGTAGGTTTTCTCCTGGTTTTACATTTAAACACGTCTTAAGAATCGTTTGAACAGACTTCATCATAAACATTTTTCGAATAGTATTCATAAATTCACATCCTCCATTTTTATTTTTCAAATATTATTTATGCAACATTTGTGCCAAATCTAAATAATGATTGAAATTGCTTAAATATATGGAGTTGGATAAATTAACATATAATTAACCCTTGAGTTTTTTTCGCAAAATGCAAATAAATTGGCAGGTAAGTCTTCAATTCAACATTAAAAGACTCACCTGCCTTGATTTCCTCTAATTCGCAAAATGCAAATTAAATTTGCGTTTTGCGAATGTGTTCATATTTATTGATTTTTCTATATAAAGTGGCTAGGTTTATACCAAGCTCCTTCGCTGCCTGTTTCTTTCCGTTCAAGCTGCCTTCGTATTTATTAATCGCTTCCCTTATCATATTTTCTTCCATCTCAGCTAACGAAGTATTTTTATTGAAAACTATTGGGTGACCATGTTCCCTTATTCTTGGAGGGAGATTGTCGATCGTTATCCAATGGTCATTGGCCATGTTTATTGCATATTCCACGGTATTTTGTAATTCTCGGATATTTCCCGGCCAGCTGTATCGTTTAAAACATTCAAGTGCTTCCTCCGTTATGCCTTCCACATATATATTCATATTGTTGGTGTAAAATTTCACATAATATTGTAGAAGTACTTCAATGTCATCAGGTCTGACTGAGAGCTTTGGCAGATTGATTTGCACGACCCCTAAACGAAAAAATAAATCCTGTCTTAATCGCTTTTCAGCAACGAGAATATCCGGATCCTCATTGGTCGCGGAAAGCACTCTTATATCTAATTGAATATTTTTTTTACCGCCAATCCGGCGAATAGTCTTTTCCTCAATCGCCTTTAGCAGCTTCACCTGAAGATTAATATCAAGCGAGTTAATTTCATCTAAAAACAGCGTGCCCCCCTCTGCCTGTTCAAACAGACCAGGCATATCCTCCGAACCAGTATAGCTGCCCTTAGTTGTGCCAAATAACGTGCTTTCCATCAGGCTCGCTGGGATCGCTCCACAGTTGAAGGAAATAAACGGATTGCCAAATCGCTCACTCAAATTATGTATAGACTGGGCCACAACCTCTTTGCCTGTACCGGTTTGCCCATAAATTAAGATCGTAGAGTCCGTTTTCGCTACTTTTTCAATCTTATTTTTAACAGCTATCATCTGCGGATTAACCGTCACAATATCATCAATTGTATAAATGGTATTATTTTTTCGATATATTTTATGCCCAGCATACTGATCAAGAAATTGAATATCTTCTTTCGTAAAAAAATGCTTTGAAAACTCTATAGCCCCAATTACTGTGTTATCCTGCTTAATCGGATATGTAGAGCTTTTCGATACGAACGTACTCCCCGTTTTCGTGATCATTTGCTGCTCAACTTCACATAAAGCTTCCCCTGTTCTTAACACATTCATAATCGTGCTATTTTCAACAGTCAAATTTTTATAAAAAGACGTAATGTTTTTTCCAAGAAACTCCTCTGGCTTTTGACCAAGCTTCTTCAAAATATGCAAGTCTGCTAAATCATAAAAAATCGTTTTCCCCGTTTTATCAACAACAAGAACATTGTCAAAATCAGATAAATGCTTCAAATTGGGTACATCCATATTCACATTTATCCCTCCCATCGAAAAGCAATATAATATATAAACAGTATACAGA
>NZ_JBALOZ010000162.1:0-2999 GCF_036965125.1 Bacillus sp. JJ1503 | reverse complement strand
TAGCTTGCCCTAGCTATTAGCAAAAAAATATGAGAACCGACTGATGCCGATTCCCATTGTTTACATTTCCACAAGGCCAGGTGATTTGTGATTTTCCATAATTAGTGAGAATGGCATCCAATATTGACAAATATAATTACTAGCATTTTTTCATAATTTATGAGAATTAATACAATTTCAATTAGATTCCTTTACTATTTGAAGTTGAGTCACATCTAACTATTACTGCCCATTTCTATAATATTGTTATCCCCCCTCTCCTCCCCTAATCAATGCTTTTTCACTACAGTAAATAAAACAGCCCTTTTATTAAACAACTAATTATCCAATAGATTACATCTTTCGACATAGATATTATAAAATTGGGCCTTTTTTAATATTTTATAGTATTTTTTGTATGTTAATATTTAGTATAGATAGGTCTTTGATCTTAAATATACAAAAATAGGAGATGAGATTTTGGCTAGTGAAATAGATAAAAAAGGAATTAGTTGGTTTAAAGGGGTACTTTCTTATCAAAACCAAACGGAGAAAATTAGTGCAGAACAGCAAGAAGTAGTAACTGATATGATTGTAGATGAGTCGGCTAATACTATTAAAGAGTATGAGCAGCCAGTTTTAAATAGTAATAACAACTTATTTTCAAAGGATGACCAGGATAAAATAGCATTGGATGTAATTGTTTCTATAGAAAACATGCTTAAGGAACGCCAATTGCAGTTTTATAAATACAAAGGGCTTGAGGATCAATTATTTACAGCAAATGAAACGATTAATCGTTTTAAGCATGATCAAATAAAGAAAGACCAACTTTTACAAGAAAAGAATAAGGAAATTCGTGATTTAGAAAATAACCTAACTAACAAACAAATGAGGTATGATCAGCTCCTTGAGGATTATAAGGAATATCAGCTTACATCAAACATGGAGTATGAAAAGATCTCAAATCAACTTGAAACCGAAACGGCTAAATACAACAAACTTAATGAAGAATCAACGAATGCTCAATATCAAAGTATGTTAAAAATCAATGAGCTTGAAGATAAAATTAGAAACCTAGAAATAGAAAATCAAAAATATACTGAACAATATCAAAAACTTGTAGATGATAAGGCTCAGTTAATGCAAACCATTAATGATTTTACCGAGAAAATGTCCTTCTCTTTCTCAACAAAGGCAACTGCTTCTAATCTATCACAATCGGAATAAACAGCTAGAAGTTAGTTAATTACAACTAGAGAAGGAAGTGCAACCATGGCAGTCTACCACGGAAAAGTACTTGAACTAGTATCTATTGAAAAGAGTAACGAAAAATCATATTTACGCATAAAGTTATCCTTTGAGCAAGAAGATGTACTGTTTTGGGAAGTTGACAGTGATACTGCAAAGAATTTAATGACAATATCTGAATTTGATAAAAAACATAAATACAGATTATCATTACATACAACATTAGACACAATCAAAAAGCAATACATAAGTTTTATTACAAGAACATACCGTGATAAAAGTGACCGAATTTATTTTGCTTGTTCAATGGATTACAAAAACAATTTAGATTCTATTAAAAACACACAAAATGTTAACGATTTTAAAAAACTACCATTTTTATCTACTAATCTATCAGCAATTGATGAAAAAACAATTGAACAGAAAAATAAGCAAAATGAAGAATTGATTTCAAAAGGATACAAGATTCCGCTTAAATGGGTCAGTGTTGCCATGATTGGTGCTATTTTTTCCATACTGTTTGGATATTCAAATCACTCGTATGTAAATACGCCTACCATCAAAAATATCACTATTCCAATCGCAGAAGCTAAAACTGCCGAAGTCAATTTAATAAATAAAAAAAACGTTGTTACACCAGCTACAAAATTAGTAAAAGATGAATCCACGCAATCTAGTCTTCCTTATATTAAACTAGATGACTCCATAACATACAGCATTCCAGAAGGCTATGTGTCCCTTACATTCGATGATGGCCCTTCTAAATATACAGTGGAGATCGTTGATATATTAAAGAAATACAAGGTTGGTGGTACTTTTTTCTTTATAGGAACTAATGCAAAAAAACATCCTGACTACGTTCAATATGTTCAATCAAATAAATATTCGATTGGTAGTCATTCTATGAATCATTTAAAATTGTCGGATCTTTCTTATGAAAAACAAGAAGATGAATTTATTCAAGGTACTAAAGCAATAGAGGAAATTACGAATGAAAAAGTAGTCCTCTTCAGACCACCTTATGGAGCGTTTAATGAACAGACAAAAGATACAGTGCATAATTACCAAAACAAAATGATACTTTGGAATAGGGATCCGAAAGATTGGAAAACTCGTGATACAGATAAAATATATAATTTTATTCGTAACACGGAAGCATCGGGATCAATAATCCTTTTGCACGAATCTCAAGCTGTCATTGATGCTTTACCCAAAATAATTGAGCACTTGCAGGAACAGAATCTAAAAATCATAAATTTACAGTAAATGATCTCAAGATAATTTTTCCAAAAAATAAAAAGCAGATCCTCTAGATCTATAAATTACTTCGTTCTATAGGATCTTTGTTTTTAGGTTACGATATGCTATTAAAAAACTCGTTTATTCTTCGCTGCCACGAAACTAAATATATGCTACTATTAGAAACTTCAAATCAAGAAATGTTTTATCGTTTTGTACATACTCTAAAAAGCTCTACCATTATCGATGCAGTAATATGGGGCAATTTTTACCGATAAAAAAATTGAGGATTATATTACTGCTTTTAAGAAACTCAAAAAATGGTAAAATATACAGTTCTTACAAAATCCTTGGCAGTAACAGAGAAAAAGGGAATTATATATTTAGATGGCAAGTAAGAGTATTATAAAGAAAATGAAGACGATGTGTTTAAGAAAACATCGGGCTTCTCTATGCCAATCGTATTAGAGTTAAGCAATGGTGAGGAGTTAAATATTAAAGATTAAAAGTCACTAAGAGATGGGAAAAAT
>NZ_JBALOZ010000161.1:0-11201 GCF_036965125.1 Bacillus sp. JJ1503 | reverse complement strand
ATTGATGTTTTTTTCAACGATTATTTCCTTTAATGCATAGGAATGCTTTTCATCTGAGAATAGGAAAACATTATTCTGATAATATTCGCTTCCATCCGTTTTTTTTGGATCTTCATTTATATAATATAGAAAATCCTTATCCTGCAGGTCCACCTTACTGGAAGTTAATTTATTAAATTGATCCAGTGACATAAAATTATAGACATTGATCCAGTTGCTATAAGTTTGTTTTTGATAGTAGGAATATATCGGTATCACCAGATATTTTTGTATTGAATTATCTTTTTGGTCAACGATGGAATAAATTTCTTCTTTACCTAAGTTGTTTTTATTCTCTGTTTGTATAAATGCAATATCATAAGGATTTCCGTCAACTGCTTGCTTTTCAGATAGCATGTAGGTAAATAATATTATGGTGCTATACAAAATCGTCACCATTATCATAACAGTAACGAGCATAAGTATAGATGTCAGTTTTCTAAATTTATATTCTAGACTAGTCAGAAACAAGAGTCTGCGGTAATAATAGGATTTATACTTTTTAGCAAGTTCTATGAAGAAACTAGTGAACTGATAAATGCTGATGTACAATCCTAACAATGTTGATAGTGTCCAAATAAGTAGGTATTCCCCACCAACATTAGGATCTGTATACGTATAATATAGCCCCAGAATAGAGCCGATAACAATTGCTACTCCTATTCCGCCAATTAGTGGACTCTTCATCTTGATCGATTCTGCAATCTTGTCGCTTTTTAAACTTACAACAACGTTTCTTTTGAGTACGAAAAAGAGTGATCTCCCAACCGCAACGAAATAAACAACTATGAATATAATTATCGTATATAGGAACATTTTACTGTTTATATGAAATGAAATTCCTTGTATCCCAACACTATTCATTAATATTAAAAAGAAAAGTCGTGAAAATATAGTTCCTGCAAGAATACCAGAAGCCAGTGATGCAAATGCAATAATGCCATTCTCCAACAATAACAATTTTCCTATATCACGATTAGACATCCCTAAAGTCATAAGAAGCCCAAACTCACTTTTCCTTCGTTTAATAAAAATGCTGTGGGCGTAACTAATAAAAAATACTGTGAATACAATTAGAGCAACACCCGGAACGGTTAAAACATATTGAATTGATTCCGTCCTTTTCACTTGAACAACTTGTTGGTTAAAATACACAGTCGAAAATATAAAGAAAAATATAACTCCAAAACAGTTGCATAAATAGTAAAAGAAATACTTTTTATAATGAGCCTTTGCCATTTTCCAAACGATTTGATTAAAAGACATCCGTTCTTCCTCCTAAGATAGCGAGGTTATCCATAATTTGATTTAAAAATTCTTTTCTGCTTCCTTTCCTCACAAGATGTGAATGAATAGAGCCATCTTTTATAAAAATAACTTTCCTGCAATAACTTGCAGCAAAAACATCATGGGTAACAAGAAGGACCGTTGTCGAAAGTTCCTCAACTATTCTTTCAAAACACTCCATTATGACAGTTGATGATTTTGAATCCAAATTACCTGTCGGTTCATCGGCGAAAATGATACTAGGGTCATTAACTAACGCTCGACTAACAGCAGTTCGTTGCTGCTGCCCACCAGATATATTATAAGGATATTTATTCAGAATAGGTTCAATTTCGAAAAGATTGGCAAGGTAATGAACTTTTTCTTCCATCTCGGTTACATTTTTCTTTTCTAAAACCATTGGTAGAATCATGTTTTCTTTTACAGTCAAACTATCTAAAAGGTTAAAGTCCTGAAATACAAACCCTAATTGTTTTCGCCGAAACAAAGCTAATTCATCACCTGACATTTCACTTATCTCTTTTCTCCCGATTATAATTTTACCTGAAGTCGGCTTGTCAATACCGCTCAATAAGTTTAGCAATGTTGTTTTACCACTGCCAGATGGGCCCATAATCGCAACAAACTCTCCTTTATTAATTGAAAGGCTTATTTTACTCAATGCTGTCGTGGAGCCTTCTCTACTCGAATCTCCATATATTTTATCTAGATTTATAGCTTTCAAAATTTCCATTACCTTTCCTCCTCTACTAAATGAAATGGATATTTGAGGCTTTAGACAAATCTTCTTCTACTACTAAAAGCTAGTGAATGATTATTGTTAGCGACTATATGGGCTGTTAACTAAAATTACACCGTTCAATTTACCGAACGGTGCTTCACTAAAGATATTTAAAGAATAAAATTAATTAAATCCTTTATAATCGGTCATTTCAAAAACTAGCTAGATACATACATATTTATTTCGGAATATCAATCTTAAATTCCTCATACGTAATTGGTTTTGGATACTTATAAGTTTTAATCTTCAAGCCTTTCTTCTTACCAGCTGCAAATTCCTGCTTAAATTCATTTCCTTCAATTCGTTCCGCAAATGGTTTATCTTCTAGTATAAGGTTTTTCCCAATAGCATCCTCTAGCCATAATGAATTTCTTGAAAGTTTATTGTCTACAATTACATCACTTTGAAGGTCAAAATACAAAACTAATTTATCTTGCTGATAAATTACTTTTGTTACAAGAACCTTCCCAAATTCACCTTGGTCCACGTTAAAAGGCAAACTTTGTTCATCTAAAGGTAAAGAAACTTCTTCCCATCTCTCCTCGGAAACCGGAATGATATAAGGAATAACACTGACTTTTTTGCTGCTTTCTTTTAAAGGTGAATAGAGGAATTTAAGATCCGCTATTTCTTTTCCGTTTTCTGTTTCTCCACTGCCGTTTCCTGTTACAGTGTCTAACACATTACCATTATCATCTATCACATAAAAGTTTAATGAATATGGATCAATCTTGTTATTCCCTTCATCCTTTAACACCTTCACACTGAGATCCGTCCCTGCTGGTCCAAGCTTTAAAGAACTTATTTCAACTTCTGCCCCTTCTATTAATTTCGTTTCCTGTGGCCGTATCACAGTTACTTCATTTGATTGCTTCACCGGAAAAGTGAATTCCCACTTTCCTGGAATAAGACCAACAGCATCAATTCTAATTTTCATGTCAAATTCTTCTGGAAGCTCCTCAGTTGCTGTAATATCAATAATCCCCTTATATTTTTGCGGTGTCACAAATTCTCCTGAATAACTGGAACTGAAATTTATTTCCTTACCGTTCACTTCAATGGTCGGCCGTTCAAGTTGACCAATTGCGAATAGGGATTCCTGTGTAAAACCGAATGTTAAGCGTGTTCCGTCATAAAAAATTTCATTCATTGTTAAGGTAATTCCATTATCCTTTGAGGATTGATTGATGACCTGTGTTAAGCCCTTCTTTCCAGCTAATCTTAAGCCTTCATCCAAGGAATCATTGAAAAAGGTTCCGATAATCGGAATATTTGAGGCGATTTTCGCCATCACGGGGGAAACACTTGCTGAACCGATAAACACCCCAAAGCCTAACACCGCTGCAATAAATGAATAAAGAGCCACTTTCTTCTTTGATGTTTTGGTTCGATTTTCTTTGATTGTATTTGTAATAATTGAATCAAGCTTATCCATTGGGACTGATACCTTATCCAATTCCTTTTTTAAATCCGGCCATTGGTTACTGCTCATTAACACAATCCTCCTTCAATTTTTCTTTTAACAGATTAATCCCACGATGGATGTTTGTTTTCACAGTACCTTCAGGACAATCTAAAACGTAGGCTATTTGCTTCACTGTGTAATCTTTATAAAATCGGAGAATTAAAACCGTTTTATATTTTTCGTCTAATTCCATAACAGCCTGAAGTAAATCGAGATCTTCTTCATTTGATCGGTATGGGGCCATCTTTTCTTCTAAAATTTCTCTCTCAATTGGAATAATTTTTTTCCTTTTGTTTAAATGATCAATCGCTGTGTTGATAAGAATGCGAGATAGCCATGTTGAAAAGTACCGGTCATCTTTAAGATTATTAATCGAAATAAAAGCTTTATATGTTGTTTCTTGGAAAACCTCCAGCGCATCCACTTCGTTTTTCATATAAACATAAGCAATTTTATAAAGTTTGACCTTTTCTTCTTCCATTAACTCTTGAAATGCTTTATTATTTCCCTTTTTCGCACGTTGAACCTTTTTAATATCCGGCAATCTTCTGCCCCTCCCTTCCTCTATCTGTTAGACAAACGGGGTATGTAAAACGTTTCAAATTTTCTTAGGTTTTTATGATTAAACAATTAAAATTCCTCCTAAGCATAGATCTTTTTTTAAAATATAAGGGTGGGTTAAAGAGGAATCTAAAGAAGAGAGACAAAAAAACCGATTCCTTTCTTGGGTCAGTTCACTTGAAAGGGTATCGGCTTTTTTTTTAGATTAATTTTCTAATGTACAAAAATATACTGCAATATTGGCGATATCCCTATAGGTAGTTTAATAACCTTTGAGCTCAATACCTTGCCGTCTCATTAGAATGTCCTATCTTGTAATGTATTTGATTTTTCAAAAAGGAATTACTCCAACTTCCACTATTAAAGACCAATTTTGTTAGTAAACCGTTTATCAGTATTTCATTTTCATAGGCTGATTTGATTGAAGCACTATTAGTGTGGATAAAGATTCGATAACGTGTGCTTTTTAAACAACTTTATTGTCAATCTACAATAACAAGAAATGGAACAAGCATCAAATATCAACATTTACCTTTAACAGAGCCTTTTGTACAAATAATAAAAGGTAACGCTGGTATAATGTGTAAAAAGGAGATGATGATTTGAGGAAGCTAATCGTTTTTCTGTTCGGTCTTTTGTTAGTAGGCTGTGAAAAGGAGGTTATTACAATAACTGATGACATTACTTCCCCTGAAATGAAAATGGTATCACCAAAGGAGCATCACCTCTTAGTGGAATGGCTTTCTGACGCAATGGATAGGGGAAACCACGATTTTGATACTGGGACACATGGCGAATTGGTAATAGATCCAAAATCTGCTCCACTTGAACGAGGGGATGTTGTTTATTATAAGATGTTCGAGACGGCAATTAAAGAGAACCCAGAAATTCCGGAAAATTATCTAGGCAGAGTTGTAGGTTTACCCGGCGAGACAATTGAGATCAAGGATGGTCACGTTTATATTGATCATAAGAAATTTGATGCATTTTATGGAGTGGCCACTATAAGGGGGATGGAAGAAGAGGAGTATTTAGATCAAGCTGATTTGAGTCATGTTAATGATTTAGCTTGGGTTAAGAGTTACTTTAATACGAATTTGGAGCCTATAAAAGTTGATGAAGAAACGGTATTTGTTTTGGTTGACCACTGGTGGCGGGGGATAGACAGCAAAGATTTCGGTTTGCTGCCGTTGGAAAGGATACTAGGGAAAGTGTTAGGGTATTCGGATGAATTTTAAACTTAAAATCATAGAAATTGTTTTTGAAGAGTAGGGAGAATAGAAGGAATATGGACATTCAAGAGATAATAAAAGAATTAAAAAATATAGAAATCATTCAATCAAGTTCCGTTGAGTATAAACAATTAAATGGAGGTACTGTAAGTGAATTGTATCTCCTGAGTACCACTGATGGTGAAAGATATGTTGTAAAGTTGAATGAACCGCAAGTTATTCAATCTGAAGCCAATTTTCTTACCTGTTACAAGGATTTATATTTATTACCGCGTCTTCTCTATGTTGAACCGTCAAATAATTTTATCGTTTATTCATTCATCAACGGTTCTACAAATTATGAAAGAAATAATAAACAGCAAGTGCTCAAAGAACTTGTGCAAGGATTGATAAACCATTATAAGGCCGTACCAAATAATGTTGGTTGGGGATGGGCGGATGAATTAACAGATTCATGGCAAAGTTTCCTTTTGAATGAACTGATGGAAGCAAATAAGATTTTAGATTCATATTTAGATAAAGATGAGTATACCTTTGTGCTTAACCTTGTCAAAGATTCAAAAATAAATAGTCTGGACAGAGAACCATTTTTATTGCATGGGGATTGTGGNNTAAGTGGTGTGATTGACCCGACTTCTGTTATCGGAGACCCCCTTTATGATTTAATTTATGCATTTTGTTCTTCACCAGATGATTTAACGAAAGAAACGATCCATTCAGCAGTGAATCACTTACTATTAAAAGAAAAAATAAGTGAACAATTATTATATGAGCAAGTACTTATTGGATTATATCTCAGGTTAGCAGCCTGCATTAAACATCATCCCCATGATTTTAATGACTATCTAAATGCTTGGAACTACTGGAAAAATATCAAAGCCATTTCTTAACATGGGTATTACAGTAAAAGAATACGGGGCAGGTCCCTTAGCTCAATAAGCGTTAAACCTGTTCCCGTGGCCTTTGCCAATATGATGACTTGCCTCTGGAGTTAAAGTTTAATTCGATTAAAAATATTTTTCTTAATAATTAAGTAGTTCTTAATTTCGAAATTTAAATAAAATAGATTGGCTCTAATTTCGAATTCTTCCCTTGTTTTCGGTAATTCTGTTTCACGTATGGACTCTTCGTACTCCTCTAATTGTTTTAATGCAATGGTTGTATCTCCTGAATCAACATGTTGACTAATATTTAGAAATATATTAGCAAGCATTCCTCTTTGTTTGACATCTAACTCTGATGAAGAAACAATGCTTAGAATGGCTACCATCTGTTTTAGGATTTCCAGTTGATCCTCTCGCATTTCGAGATAATAATAAACTTTATTTTCTTTTCTTAACAGATGATTTTCTACATCTTGTATAACTATGTTTTTAGCTTGATTCAGGATATTTTCTACTTCGTTTAATTCTTTTCCATCCCAGTTTCGCTCACTATTTTTTAGTAATGCTGAAAATTCGTAAAGAATAACGCTAAATTTATGTTCGATTTCAATTTTGTATTTTTCAATTTCTTTCTTAAAGCTTGGCATAATGCTGTTTACGAGTAAGGCGATTCCTATACCAATGAAAATAATATAGAGTTCATTCAATAGGTTTTCTAGACTGGCTTCCTTCACTGTATAAATATGTAAAACGATAACTGTGCTTGTGACAAAACCTTCCTGAATACGTCCTTTTATAAGGATTGGGACAAACAATAATATAAATAGAGTTAAGACAATTGGATTATATCCTAATAGTTCAAAACATAAGGAACCAAGAATTAAAGATAAAAGAGATGCGAAAAACTTTTTCTGAATAGAATGTAATGTCTTTTTCTTTGTCTTCTCAATACACATAATAACGATTATGGCTGCAAAGGATGCAAATTCTAAGTCGAGTAAAGTCGCAATCCAAATTGCTAACCCTGCCCCTATCGCAGTCTTAATTGTCCGATATCCCATTCCAACCATAAGTATCACCCTACTGTTCTCTATAATTTCATTAATCCAGCAGATATTCATTCTAACAGAAAAAGATGGGGACATGAAGGCTAAGGACAGGTCCTAAGCTCATTATGCCGAAGTAACTGTTGTAACTGCTAAACTAAATTCAACAGTTTCCGCCAAATAAAAAAATGAACACTTTTTTACCAATAAAAATCAAAGTTAGACTAATATGATACTTATCAGCATTGTTTAGCTGGAGGATGGGAAAGGTGGAAAAGTTACTGTTGTTCACAGAAGTACATCAATTAAAGTACAAGTCTAGGTTGATTGGGGAGAAATTACTGTGAAAAATAAGGATATTTTATTATCTTTGTACTCTCAGAGACTCAGCATTCCAAGAGGGAAATCTGAAGAATACTTAAAGGAAATGCTTGAAAAACATCAGAATAAAAAAGTTGGTACTGAAGAAGCGATTAAAAGGTGGGATAAGTTTGCCGAAACATATTCAGCAGTACATACTGAACAAGGAGACCTTCATAAAGAAGTTTTTTTAAATCCTACTTTATTGTCACTTATGGGAACGGTAAAGAATAAAAAAGTTTTAGATGCTGGATGTGGTGAAGGATATTTTAGTAGAATTTTAGCTAAATCTTCAGCAGCTGTAACAGCAGTAGATTATTCAGAAAAAATGTTAGAAATCGCCAAAGAAAGAACTCCCATTGATTTGAGAATTGATTATACATATGGAAATTGTGAGGATTTAAATTTTTTAGAGGATAACAGTTTTGACCTAATTGTATCGAATATGGTCATACAAGACCTTGCAAATTATGAAAAGGTATTCCAAGAAATGTATCGCCTATTAGTAGATGGAGGATATTTTATTTTTTCAATTTTACATCCTTGTTTTGTTACTCCGGAGAGTGGATGGGAGAAAACAAAAGATGGTGAAAAGTTACATTGGAATGTTGATAAATATTTTTATGAAGGTGTTTATGAACAAAGGCTAGGCGATAAAGAAAAAATGCTATTATTCCATAGAACTTTAACGAGCTATGTTAATAATGTAATTAAAGCAGGTTTTCATTTAGAAGGCTTAGTAGAACCGAAACCATTTGAAGAAATGTTGAGAAAATATCCTTCATTTGAAGAAGATTTCAGAAGNNGGAATTTGTTTTATTTGCCCATTTACAGGGTGCGATGCTTCCATAACAGAGAATCCATTTTTCTTATATAAGTTAGACTAGATAAATACCTTCCTTTATACATCTTCTGGAAGGTTTTTTTATTTAGTTTTTTTAAATAAAGGATAACTCGGAAAGCCCCCATCCCGATGTAATACTGGCTTTGGAAGTGATGCAGAAGAAACAAGCATTTTGTTCATTTATACTTTTTTCCATATAGGGAAATATTATTCCATAATGTATTTATTCCATAGGAGGTTTTCTTAATGGAAGACAAAACCAATATACCTTTAACTGCTGCGGAAATGTCTGGTTTATGGATGCAATACAGATCTTCCTGCCCCTATGGGTTGGGATTCGGCTGTTTTAGATACGACAACAAGTGTTTTTTCGGATAAATTAATGATGTACCATGTCTCGGCCATGATGCCGCGGGAATTGGAAACTTTGGAATGGCACTGGCAGCAAGTCAAAGAAAAGATTTAGGCTTTAAATATGCGTCTTTAATTCCAGAAATCTCACTGTATGCCGAGGATGGAGCTAATATTATGATTAAACACGGTTGGATGGAGTAACCTCCACAAGAAGATGACCGTGACCAATTAATAAGGAATAAATGAATTGAGTGCGTGTTCGTTGGTCCTGTTCTTTTACCTATATTGTTTTTAATTCCCGGCTTAAGTATTGGGTTATTCGAATGAGCGCTTTATCCGTAACAAGGATAAGTGCTCTTTTTCATTTTTGGGCAAGATAATTTTAAAAAGTAAATAGGAGGAAATAAATTTGAATACAAAAGAGAATGCGTTATCTATCTTCGCTTTAGGTGGCTTGAATGAAATCGGGAAAAATATGTATGCAATCGAATATTCAAACGATATCGTGATAATCGACTGTGGAAATAAGTTTCCAGATGAAAGTTTATTAGGAATTGATTTGATTATCCCTGATATCGCTTACTTAATAGAAAATAAAGATAAAGTCAGGGCTTTAATTGTCACACATGGCCATGAGGATCATATCGGGGGGATCCCATTCTTCTTAAAAAAATTGAATGTGCCGGTTTATGCCACACGCTTCACACTAGGATTAGTTGAGATCAAATTAAAAGAACACAAACTTCTAAGAGAAAGTGAACTGGTTGAAATCAGCTCAAACTCAATACTAAAAATCGGAGAAATGAGTGTGAGCTTTTTCAAAGTGATCCATAGTATTCCTGATTGCTTGGGCATAGTCTTTCACACACAAGAAGGGAATATTGTACATACCGGTGACTTCAAGTTCGATTTAACCCCTGCGAATAATGAGCATGCCGATTTTCATAAAATGGCGGAAATCGGCAAAGAAGGAGTCTTACTTCTACTGTCTGAAAGTACGAATGCTGAGCGTCCTGGTTTAACCCCATCGGAACAAATGGTAGGTGAACATGTGGAAGCAGCTTTCATGAAGGCCGAACGCAAAGTGATTGTTTCAACCTTTGCTTCGAATATTAGCCGTGTTCAGCAAGTCGTAATTGCAGCATTTAAAACAAATCGAAAACTTGCGTTACTTGGGCGAAGTATGGTTAATGTTGTAGACGTGGCTATGGAACGTGGTTATTTAACCGTTCCTGATGGAATGTTAATTTCCCCAAATGAAGTCAATGAATTGGCTCCTGAAAAGGTAGCTATTTTATGCACGGGAAGTCAAGGAGAACCATTAGCTGCCCTTGCCCGCCTGTCCACTGGAAACTTTCGCGGTGTCGATATTTTGCCTGAAGATACGGTTATCCTTGCGGCAGGTCCAATACCTGGGAATGAACGTAATGTCACGAGTATCGTAGACAACTTATTTGCACTTGGGGCCAAAGTGATTTATGGAACTGGAAGTACATCCGGCATGCATGTTTCCGGCCATGGTTATCAAGAAGATTTAAAACTAATGCTTACATTAATGAAACCAAAATATTTTATTCCCATTCACGGTGAGTTTAGAATGATGCATCATCACCGTTTGTTAGCTGAATCCGTTGGAGTAGAGAAAGGAAACACGTTTATCATTAATAATGGCGATGTGGTCGAGATTGAAGATGGCCTTGCGCGCCAAACCCGGACCGTACCAGTTGGAAATACATACGTGGACGGCGGGGATGTCGGTAATATTGGGGAATATGTATTACGGGACAGAAAACAGCTTTCTGAGGACGGAATGTTTATGATTATTGTAACGATAAGCAAATCGGATAGAAAGTTGCTGGCTGAACCCGAAACGATTTCTCGCGGATTTACAGATCATCGAGATTTTTCGGAGCTACGCAAAAACGTAAATGAACTCACTATAAAAACGGTCAACGAGCTACAAGAAGCAAATAGAA
The DNA here is from genome assembly GCF_036965125.1 of Bacillus sp. JJ1503. Classification (NCBI taxonomy): domain Bacteria; kingdom Bacillati; phylum Bacillota; class Bacilli; order Caryophanales; family Bacillaceae; genus Bacillus; species Bacillus sp. JJ1503. The sequence goes on along the minus strand of NZ_JBALOZ010000161.1, from coordinate 372 downwards.
GTTCAAGGAATGTAATGAAAAAACAAATAAAAAAATCAATACGAGAATATCTATATACACAAACTAAGAAAAATCCAATGATCGTTCCCATACTTATTGAAATTTAGTAATGGGGAAGTTTTAAATTCATTGACCTTCAAGAATCGGGCGCGTTTATGAAGTAACTAAAACTTATTTTCTTATTGGAATTTTTAGTATTTCATAAATGCCCCTTCAAGTATGCAATTTGTCTTTATCCTCTAAATTCAGCTAGAATGTTCGTAATTTACAAGGAGATCTATAAAATGTTGATTTTGTGCTCGTTGTTTTGCCCCATAAACTAGTTGTGGAAAAAGCTAACTTTCCAACTGTTCAAAAGTCCAAGCAGCGGTG
>NZ_JBALOZ010000160.1:0-13208 GCF_036965125.1 Bacillus sp. JJ1503 | reverse complement strand
GTGGTCTAAAAATTAATACGATTGCCATTAACAGCATATTGACAGCTAAAGAAAGTGAAGGAACGTAATACGCCATAAATGATCCGGATAAGCCTACTAATATGGCAGCTAAAATAGAGCCCGGAAAGCTACCCATCCCTCCAATAACAACAACAATGAAAGCTAAAATAGCAAACTCGAGGCCCATCTCTGCGTAGATGACACCCGAATAAGGACCAAGCATAACTCCTCCAAGAGCTGCCATTCCCGCACCAACCATAAAAACAAACATAAACACTCTCTTAATGNNTCTTTATCCATGACGCCAGCCCTTACGATCAATCCAATTTTTGTGTTTTTCAAAATATATTGAACAATTCCGAACACGAGCAAGCCAATGGCGATAATAAATACTCGATATTTTATAATGATGACGTTTCCAATCTCCCAGCTTCCAGCTAAATACGGGGGTGGTGCAGCAGATAATTGATTAGGTCCCCACACAACCTTTAATAACTCGGACAAGACTAGCATGAGACCAAGAGTAATTAAAATTTGCTGAATATGATTTCCGTAGACCGGTTTGATAATCCATCTTTCAGTAAGTAATCCGAGAATCAGTCCTGTAACAATAGCTCCTGCAATCGCAATGAAGAAACTGCCTGTTGTCGCATATAGCCAAGTCCCGCTATAGGCTCCCCATGCAAAAAGCCCGCCATGAGCAAAGTTTAATACATCCATGAGACCAAAAATTAACGTTAAACCAGCGGCAAGCAGAAATATAAGCATTCCAGTCGCTAATCCGTTTAATGTCAGAGTGATTAAAACATCCACATCTTTTCCTCCTTTCTTTACGCAATTCCTAAATACTTTCTCCGCATGTCTGCATCTTCTTTTAACTGGGCCATATGTCCTTCGCTCACTGTCCGGCCATCGTCAATAATGTAGAATTGATCGCCAATTGTACTGGCCATTATAAAATTTTGTTCAACGAGGACAATGGTTGTCTGCTCCTTCATTTGCAGAATGGTTTCCATCACCTTTTCCACTACAATTGGTGCCAGACCCTTGCTTGGCTCGTCTATTAAAAGCAAATCATTATCATTAATATAGGCTCTCGCAATAGACAGCATTTGTTTTTGCCCACCACTTAAAAGCCCTCCCTGCTTCTTCCAAAATGTCTTTAAATCAGGGAATAAGCCTAATATCCATTCAAGCCTTGCCTTCGTTTCATCATCTTCATTTTTCATTGCTACCTTCATATTTTCCTCAACCGTCAATCCAGCAAAAATCCCTTGATCCTCAGGGACGTACCCAATCCCTTTCTGTGCCACACTGTATGTTGGCAAGCCTTCGATTCCTTCCCCTTTGTAAAAAATCGTCCCTTTTGAGGGAGGATTCAGCCCCATAATGGTTCTTAGGGTTGTCGTTTTTCCTGCACCATTTCTCCCAAGCAGTACTGTTACTTCTCCTTTTCGCGCTTCAAATGAAACTCCCTGCAAAATATGATATTGTCCAATATGCGTCTCAATGTCATTAAGCTTTAATTGAACTGTCATCGTACAGACCCCCTAAATACGCGGACTGAACAGTCTCGTTTTTCATGATTTCCTCTGGAGTTCCGTCTGCTAGTAATCTCCCATTGAATAGAACCATGACAGTGTCAGATAAATCCAGAATCATATCCATTTTGTGTTCAATTAAGATGATTGTTCGATCCTTCCCTTGCTTTATTTTTTTAATAACCTCCAAGATAGCAGGAACCTCTTCAACGGACATTCCAGCTGTCGGCTCGTCAAGGAGAAGAACCTCTGTATTCAAGGCTAATAGCATGGCAATTTCCAGCTTTCTTTTTTCCCCATGGGCTAAGTTTTTAGCTAAAATCTCTTTTTTATTTTGGAGAAGAACGAGCTCTAGCCATTCTTCTGCCTTTTCCTCAAAAACTTTATATTTCCGATAATGAGCAAGCATTTGAAGGCGTGTTCCCGCTTGGGACTGTACTGCCAGCCTGACATTCTCCAGAACAGTTAAATTAGGAAAAACATTTGTAATTTGAAAGGACCTTCCAATTCCTAGACGTGTTCTTTCTGTCGTTGACATTTTAGTAATCTCTTTTTCTCTGAAGAAAATCTGCCCCTCCGTTGGCATTAGCTGTCCGCTTAATAGATTAAAGAAAGTTGTTTTACCAGCTCCATTGGGGCCAATAATAGACTTAAAGTGGTTTTCAGGAACTGCTATACTTACACGGTCCACAGCCGTATGGCCGCCAAATGTAATGGATAAATCCTTTGTCTCTATAATTGGTTTCACTCTCATTCACCACCTGGCTTTTTAATTAGTTATAGAAACAATGAACCTCGGTATAACACCGAAGTTCATTGTTTCTGTGGGAAATCTCCCGTCATTCTTAGTTTCTGATTGGCGGTTCTGTTTCTTCAGGGCTTAGTTCGCGAATTAACACTGGAACCGGATAAGGGACTCCATCCTTCTTCTCCAGCCTAATAGCATATAGCGTTTGTAGTGCTTGATGATCTTCTGGACGGAAAGTCATCTTTCCTTTCGGCGTTTCAAAGCTCATTCCTTCCATTGCTGCAATTAATGTATCGGCATCTGCTTTTCCTTCTGTTTTCTTCAATGCCTCGACAATGGCGATAGCTGCGGTCATTCCACCTGGAGTAAATAAGTCAGGGACTTCACCGTTAAAGCGTTTTTTATGTTCTTCTACTAGCCATTTGTTAATATCATTCGTTGGCAAATCATGATAGTATACGGTAAATCCTTCCATGCCAATCAGCGGCTCCATTGTAGATAAAGCAGGAATATCTGGCGCCCCTGTCGAAATCTTTATTCCTTTTTCCTGAACCTTCATATCAGCGATTTGATTCCATGGGGAGTTTGCACCTGCCCAGACAACAAATAAATAATCTGGTTTAGCATCAATGATTTTTTGAATATTTGACGTGAAATCTGTAGCAGCGGGATCGGCATACTCTTCATGAACAATCTCCGCTCCAAGCTTAATTGCTGCTTCCTTAAAAGCTTCTACCCCATCCCGTCCGAACGAATAATCTGGTGCGAGAGTTGCAATTTTAACACCATCTCCTGCAATCGCTGCTGCTCCTGCCACCGCATCTTGGGAGGAGTTACGAGCTGTCCGGAAAATATATTTATTAAATTCAGATCCAGTAATCGTGTCTGCCACTGCTGGTTCAACAACCATTATCTTTTCATATTCTTCCGCAAGCGGGAGGACAGCAAGTGTATCTCCTGAGCTCGAAGACCCTACTAAGAAATCCACTCCATTTTCTTCAAGAAGCTTCGTTGCCTTTTGAACGGCTACTTCAGGTTTTGTTTCCGTATCTTCTATGAATACTTCAATCTTTCTTCCTGCTACCTCTCTCGTGCCATTCGTTGCGTAATCAAGACCTAGTTCGAATCCTTGTAAAGTTTGCTTCCCATAGGATTCAAGGCCTCCTGTCTGTGAAGCGAGCACACCGATCTTGATTGGCTCACTGTTTTTCGTTTCTTCAGGCTCGCTTGTGTTATTATTATTTGTGATTGTGTTTGTGTTCGTGTTTTCTTTTCCAGTGTTTCCAGTCTTCTCTGTTCCGCTGCAGGCGCTAGTGAATAGCATCACTAGGATCAGCATGCAAATAAAGCCCATTTTACGCGACATTGCTGTCATCTTCCTTCCCCCTTCTACTTTTCAAAATAAAAACCTAGCATTGAAACCATCATAAACTCAGGTGGTTACAAATGAGTTACAGAAATAGAAAAGCAGAGAGTTCCTTATTCAGAATCCAATGCACGGGTTTATGGAAGTGAGGAGTATAAACCCTAACATAAAAGTTTTCAATGTAAGGGTTTTGGAGAAATCTAGACTTAAGCCCTAACATTGAATTGTCCAATGTAAGGGTTTCGGAGAGACCGGTGACGAAAACCTAGTATAGAATTGTCTATTGAATGTATTCAGGACTAGCATATGCTCTAGGCGCCAGAGCTAGACATCTGAAGAACGGAAGCGATTGAGTACAGAAAAAGGCAGCCTTTATGGCTGCCTAACTGAGTTTAGTGTGTTACCTGATTCTAGAATCATTTCATACATATGACGTGTTGGATCAAGCGGGGGAACGCCAAGCTCCTCCTCCAATATTTCACAGCATTTTTGGTACCATTTAAGTGCGAAGGGGCGGTTGTTTTTCCTGTAATAGCAATACATCGTCAGTCGATAGGCTTCCTCCCATGTGCGGTCCTTCTCTAGTATTTTACTGCACCAATGTATAGCTTTGTCATACTCCTCACTTCTCACATAAAGCTGAGCTAGCTTTTCCGCTGCCCTAATAAAAAAGACGGATAATCTTTCTTTCTCATTCAGGCACCAATCATCAAATCTGCGCTCTGGCAAATAGTCTCCTCTGTATATCTTAAGTCCCTTTTCTAAATAACTCATAGCCATTTCTGTTTTCTTTTCTTCCAAACCAGCTGTCACCCAATGTTCAAAAACCAGGCTATCGACTTCAAGAACGGCATGAGGATTTAACCCGTATGCTGCTCCTTCCCTCATGATAAAAAAGGGTGTTCTTCTTGCTTTCCGGTTCGGTTCAAGGACGTTATTAAGAGCATTTAATGCCACTTTGAAATCTCGTGCCGCGCTTTTTTCATCCTGATCCGTCCATAGAAGCTGATAAATTTGCTCCTTTGGAATCAATTTATGAGGATGGGTAATAAATAATTGCAGTAATTCTTTAGCCTTTCCCCTCTGCCAATCCTTCTCTTCCACCTCTTTTTCACCTAGCCATATTTGAAACCTTCCAAGAGTACTGACTTTAAGTGTATAGCCAGGGTGAAAGTCAACCTTTGATAAATTCATCTCCTGCAGCAGCCTTGCTACCAATTGCGGCATGACTTTTTGTCTCTGTGCCTCAATAAGAATAGGAGCAAACATTTGCAAATCCCTTGGACCAAACATAGTCCTTTTATTAAAAATAAACTCATATTCTCCTGTTTGCACTTCTTTTAATAAAATGGGCAGCAGTTCCAAAAGGGATGGAAGTTCATTTTGGCTAAAGGAGATATACGTTTGCCAGTAAAGGCAGAGCATGCTTCCATATTGATCTCCGCACTCGTTAAAATGGCTGGATGCCTTTTGAATATATTTAGATCCATAAGAATAATGCTTGCTGTAAACAGCTGATATACCCATCGCAAGCTGAATAAGAGCCGATAACCAAATATCCTTTACATTTTCCGTTTCGACAAGGGCGGCATCACCTGCTGCTATTGCTCTTTCGAATTCCCCTTTGCTCCCATATAGTAAGCAAAGCCCCATAAGAGGCTCTGCCTTGCCTCTCTCGATTCGCAGCCGGGTCATTATTTCAAGTGCTGTTTCATAGCACTTCTCTGCTAAGCTTAGGTCATAATCATTAACAATTTGAATGGCATGACCCATTCTCATCCAGCCACACGCCTCCACGTAAGGGGCTTTTATGCTTATTCCATGCTGAATCCCTTCCTGTGCAAGTGACTTCGCTTGATTTCCGTTTCCGGTAAGTCCCTCAATTAGAGAAAGAAGAATATCTGTTTCCCGATGAGATTGCGGCAAGGGCGTTTTTTCTGAGCCTTCTCTCTTTTTATCATTCAATAATATATTCCTAGATTTACTGAATCTTCCAGTTCGCAAATATAATCTCGCCTCAAGGCTGTTATTAAAATGAGGTCCCTTCAGATTGCCGGCTCTTTTGATCCATTTTTCTGCTTTCATATACTGACCGGAGTTTAACAAGTTTTCTGCAAGAAGGTGATAGAGTTTGGCCGTTTCATCCTTGGACTGAATATCATATTTTTCTCTTATTTCAATTGCCTGAAAAAGAATTCTTTCGGCTTTATGCGGCTGAATCGTGTCTAGATAGATTTTTGCCTGTCCTTCAAGTGCTCGGCTTTTTTCGAGCAAATTATTTTTTTCTTCAGCCATTTGCGCAGCTTTGATATAACATGCCTCTGCCTCGTTGTATTTGGAACAATACCGCAAAACCTCCCCTTGCAAAAACCAAAGGGGATAAAATTTGTCTTTTTCCGTATCTGAAATAAACATGAGCCGGTCATAGAGATTTTCAAGCTTCCCGTTCTCTAGCATCCTAAAGCCAACTTCATTTAAGACTGAAGCAACGGCATCGCTATACTGGATTTTCTCATAATGCAGCAAGGCCTCCTCCCACTGTTTTTTTCGTTCAAAAAAACGGGCGGTTCTCTCATGCATAGACCGAAAAGTTTCTGGATCCTTTACCTTTAATTGATTCTCTAAAAACTCTTTAAATAATGCGTGATATTTAAATTGCTTTTCTCCGATACGATAAATAAACAAATTCCTTTCAATAATTTGATTAAGGATTGAGGATGAACCCGTTATGCCTAATACAGAGTCACAAATCTCTTCACTTAGTTCATCGAAAATACACGTCTGTTCTAAGAATTGCTGGATAATTGGCGGCTGTTTCGCAAAAACCTCCAAAGCCAAATATTGAAATAAATCTTGGAGAGATTGTGATGATTTTGAATGTAAGTTCGAAAAATCACCGTTTTCCGGAATTTGCTGTGCAATCATCCCAATGGCAATGACCCATCCCTCAGTTAACGCATAAATTTGTGCTAATTCCTCTTCGTTAACATTTATATCATAATAGTCATTTAGCAGAAGCTCTGCCTCATCCATTGTCATGATGAGATCGTCTTTCGTGATTTCCATTAACTGATTACATACCTTCATTTTCGTCAGCTGTTTCCACATGGGACGGCTTCTGCTGGAAATAATAAAATGAATATTCGAAGGAATGTGATCAAGCAATTTTTCCATCCACCGATTGATTGTATATGATTGTTCAATTTGATGAAAATCATCTAAAATGATAAATAGTTCTTTTTCGATAGATAGCAGTTCGTTAATAAATAGGGAACTAAGCATATTGATTTCTTCATCTCTAATATACCTGTCCATATCCTTCATCATGAAAGCGAGGTTCTTGCCGAACTCTGGAAAAGAAAATTGAATCGAGGAAATTAAATAGGACAGAAAAGGAAGAATATCATCATCAGCAGCGGAAATTGAATACCAGCTGCAGTCTTTTTTCTCATCGTTAACAAAAAGTGCCAGTGCCGTACTTTTCCCGTAGCCTGCTCCCGAATGAATAATGGTCAAAGGATAACGCGAAATTGATTTCATTTTTTTCGTTAAGGCTGCTCTTCTAATGGATTCTATTTTAACATCTGGAACGAGAAGCTTCGTTCTGATAATAGGCATAGATTTGAACAAATTACTTCCCTCGCTTCCAAAATTCTTAATTTTCCGATTACTTTTTCTAAAAAAATATTATTTATTTTAACTTCGCTATAGAGCAGACATTTTCCTTCAAAAAAAGGACTCGAGTTTTCGAGTCCAGCTAGAAAATATGAACTTGCAGTTTAAAAGGAAATATCCATTTCATCAATCGGCCAATATCTAAGGTTTACTTTTCCGACTACTTGATCAACAGATATTAATCCATAATGACGGCTATCCCAGCTTTTTGCACGGTTATCTCCTAGAACAAAAATCTTTCCTTCTGGGACCGTCTCAGTACCAGTAACTTCCATTAAAGTGAAATCTCCAGTCAGCATACTTCCAATTGCCTCTTTTCGAAACTTTTCGAGGTATGGTTCATATACTTTTTCTCCATTAATATAGAGCTCATCATTATGGTATTCAATCTTATCTCCCGGCAAACCAATAACCCTTTTCACAAAATCTTCTTCCTTGCTATGGTGAAAGACAATGACATCAAACCGGTGCAACTCACCAATCTGAGTTCCAATCTTGTTGACAATTAATTTATTGCCATTTTCAAGGGTCGGCATCATGGATTCGCCTTCAACTATATAATTAGAAAAGAAAAAGGTTCGTATAAAAGCAAAAATAATAATTCCGATAGCAAATGCCTTTATCCACTCAATTCCTTCCTTTTTTATTCCCTCATTCATCTTTTCTCCTCCCTTCCAGCCTTTACTCTTGATAATCCCTTTCCCTTTCCATCTTTAAATTCATTTTTATTTCAATTCTTTTTCCAACATACCAAAGGATAAAGATAATAACTCCTACAATCGCAGACCGAATCGGCTGTGTGACCAGTGATTTAATATCAGATCCAATAAAGCTGATCGTAAATATCATGACGAGCTTTCCTGTTAAGACCGCAAGCATATATTGAGCGATGCTAATTTTTGATAGACCTGCAACAATATTTACTACCGCTGAAGGCGTGAAAGGGAAGCATAAAAGAATAAATAATGGACCAAATCCATGTCTTTCCACCCAGGCCATAAGCTTTTGGACTTGCGAATGCCTTTTAAGCATCCTCAGCACCCGGCGCTGTCCATACTTCCGCACTAATATGAAAACTAACAACGCTCCTATTGTTGCCCCAATCCATGAAAATAGGAAGCCTAGCCATAAACCAAAAGCATTTGCATTCGCCATTACAAATAAAAATAACGGAAGAAATGGCAAGAAGGCTTCGAGCATGGGCAACAAAATACCTGGAAGCGGGCCAAAGGAACGATATTTATCTATTAATTCCATTATATGTTCAAGTGTAAACCAGTCTTTAAGCCATTCTAACTCCATTTAATGTCTCCTTGTTACTTTCGAGCTGTTGTTGTGTGTAATCGTATATATTTTTACCTCTTTCTATTTAATTGTACACCCATTTTTGGGAAAAAGAATGTTATTTTGCCAAAAATTCGTGAATTGCCTGCTTATTTCTTTCAAGATCTATTGCTAGAACAGATCCAGAACCGCTAACTCTTTGATTGCTGTAAGAACCATCTACAGGAATTCGTAAAGTCCCAATATCCTGAATGTCTTTTGAAATAAAATCCTTGCCTATATAAAGAATATCAGTTGTATCCATGTTTGTATTCACAAACGGTGTCATCACACCGACTAATTTTGGCAGCTTCGCAATTGTTTGAATGCTCTTTAATTGTGACCCGACTTCCTTAATTACCTTTTGCTGTCTTTCAACCCTGCCGAAGTCACCAACCGCATCATGGCGGAATCGGACATAGCCAAGTAAATGCTTGCCATCAAGCCGTTGTAATCCTGGTTGTAAATTTACTCCGATATAGGCTGACATTGCTTTCTCTACCTCAATTTCTACACCTTGTGGAAATGCTTCATCAATTAGATGAACGAAACCATTAAAGTCAACAATAGAGTAATATTTAATGTCTATATCAAAGTTTTCCTTAATCGTTTTTCTTAATAATTCCGGACCTCCAAAAGCCAAAGCAGCATTAATCTTGTGTTTTCCATACCCTGGAATATTTACATAACTATCTCTCATAATAGAAATGACTTTATATGTGCCTTTATCCGGATGGTATTGAGCAATCATAATGGTGTCTGCTCTAGATTTTTCATTTCCGCGTGCATCACTGCCAAGAAGAAGAATATTTGTGCCGCCATACTGATCCTTGTCTCCGTGAAATTCAAACTCCTTCGTTTCTATGTTTGCCTTCTTTAAGGATTGTGAAACCCCTTGTTTATATTGAAAATAGGAATAGCCAATAAGTCCGAAACATATTAGAAAAAGAATGAGGACAATTGATTTCCACTTCTTCTTTTTTTGTTTTTTCTGTTGGTATCGATCTGATCTCATTTTACTAGTCCTTCCTTTTAATTTAGGTTATTTACTTTCAAACATATAAGACTGCTTTCATAGTTAAAAAGTTTCTTATTTTAGGCTGGTATTTATTGTATTTCGTTATTCTTAAAAAATAAAAACCACAAACCTGCTTTAGGCTTGCGGCTTTGAATCTAGTATCCTATAAATAGTCTTTAAACCATCCGATAATATAGTTTAAACGGCTAATTCTTAAGTTCGGCTTGCCGCTTCTTGAAAGCTCATGATTAGCTTCCGGAAAGCGAATAAACTTTGTTGGTTTTTTACGATCCTTTAATGCAATAAATAATTGTTCAGCCTGTTCGATTGGGCATCTGAAATCCTTCTCGCTATGAAGAATTAGCAGCGGTGTTTCAATATTGTCGACATAGGCAAGCGGAGAATGCTTCCACAATGTTGTCACATCATGAAGACCGCTTTTGATTTGCCAATCAGTGAAATAATAGCCAATATCACTGACTCCGTAAAAGCTAATCCAGTTTGAAATTGAACGCTGGGTTACTGCTGCTTTAAAACGGTTTGTGTGCCCGACAATCCAGTTGGTCATAAATCCTCCGTAACTTCCGCCTGTGACCCCTAAACGATCACTGTCAATAAAATCAAAGGAAACTAACACATGATCGACCGCATCCATAATATCCTCATAATCTTTTCCGCCATAATCCCCTCTTACAGCGTCAACGAAAGTCTGTCCATAGCCATGGCTTCCGCGAGGATTGATAAATAAGACGGCAAATCCTTGTGCCGCAAGACTTTGAAATTCATGAAAATATGTATTGGCATACATCGCATGAGGTCCACCATGAATTTCGAGAATAAGCGGGTATTTCTCTCCTTCCTTAAAGTTCACCGGCTTCATCATCCAGCCATGTAAATTCCAGTTATCCGAAGATTGAAACTCGAATGGCTCTGCTTCTGCAAGGTCAATGCCATTAAGGAATTCTTCATTCACATTTGTCAGCTGCTCCAACTCACCTGTTGACACATTAAGGAAATGCAGATCTCCTGGCTTTGCTGGTCTACTAATAGCAACAACCGCCCGATCAATTTTCCCGCCGGTTGTAAGTCCGTATACATGCTGGCGATCCAAAAGAGCCGGATAAAGTTCTCCATCTATAGTTCCATAGTAAACAACTGTATTGCCATGGTCTGTTGCTAGGAAATAGAAGCTGTGATTATCCTCACCCCACAAAATTCCCGGGGTGACAGCACCCTGTTGGAAATCACCAATTGCATAATCGCCAACTAATAAGTCTGAATCAGCAGTCAGGCAATGAAGCTTCTCCATTTCTGTTTCGTAAATCCAAATCTTTGATAGCGTGGCATTTTTGAATTCTTTTTCGTGTCCAAACATACCAAGATACTTTCCGTTAGGTGACCATGTAACATGGCCGAAGCTTCCGGTTCCACTTGTGATTTTCTGGAGCTTCTTTGTTTCAATATCAATAAAAAAAACATCATTTATAAAGGATGTGTCCTTTTCCTCACTTAAATCTGCTGTGATAGCTAGTTTTTTTCCACAAGGAGACCAGCTATGAAGCTGAAAATCATTTTCTTCAGATGTAAGCAGCTCGATCTTTCCATTTTCCACTTCAACAAAAGCGATATGAGTATATTTTCCGTCCCAAAATCCTGAGGCATCTGATTTGTATTTCATTTTTTCAACTTCAAGCGGAACAGGGGGTTGGTCTTCCTTCTTTTCTTTCTTTTCAGCTGAAGTGACCGATTCATCTTTTTTGAGCGCTGCATTAAAGGCAATTCTAGTGCCATCAGGAGACCATACCGGATTCGATGCTCCATTTGGACATTTCGTTAGCTGGCGTGCCTCCCCTCCTTTAGCATCCATGACATAAATTTGTCCTTTTCCGCTCCGGTCCGAAACAAAAGCAATTTGCGTTCCATCCGGAGACCAGCGTGGGGAGGAATTTCTGTTTTCCCCAAATGTCCATTGAACAGGCTTATTCTTTTCTTTCGTGTTTATGTAAAACAAATTGGAGCAATATTTATTTTCCTTCTCAAGCATTTGTGTTTCTACAAATAAACAATCCTCCCCATTTGCTGCAAGCTGAGGATCTGATACAGATTTGAGCTTATACAGATCCTCTGGGGTAATCGTTCTTTTTTCCTTCATTCCTTTTCCCTCCTATTAGTTTAGGGTAAAGCACCGTATGCACTGGGCTCTGGAGCTAGCCATTTATATAGCTCCTTTTTATTTCGACACTAGAAATATTTTCCCTTCTTTTTTTATTTTGAAGATAAGATCGTTTTTTAAAATTTTTGGGAAATGCTGAGTATAGATATTCGACAAAGTAAGGCACTTGCAAATTATGATATTTAAATATAAAATAATTACAGAACACACGTTCCTATTCGTATAAATTTTATTTTTTGTATAACTAAGGGAGGCATGCATAATGACAAGAATTCCTGAGGAGGATCGAAATATTATTGAGCAGGCTATTTATTTGCCGATGGTACTAACGGTTTTAAATCGGGATCTTAACGTTATTAATAAGAGCCCTTTTAAGCTTAAACAGCCATATCTAAATTTAATTGAGGAGACCATGAAAGTTATTCAAAAGGAATTGAAAGAAGTAAAACAATATATGTATAAAAATAAACTGAAGGTTGAACAGCTGAAGCGGGATGAGGCGTTTACGATGTTCATGTTTCTATATAAGGGCTATGAAGAACAGCATAATTATTTTAATCCCCGTATTCGTAATAGAGTTCAGGAGTTATTAGAATTTTATTTATATCGGCGTCACCTTCACGAATTACAGAGTGAAAAAAAAGTGGGGTACTCATAGGGAATATCCCCTAAGATCACCCTCACTAATTATTTGTACTCCTTTTCTCCTGCACTATACTTGCCAGTATGCTCGGAAGCATTTAGATTTCTTCTTCCGCTAATGAAATACCAGTCCTTTCGCTCTAAATTTTCGATCCTTCTGCTAAGCGTAGTTTTCAACAAAGCCGTTCGTAGTATTTGATTATTAATGGAGTTGTAGGAAACCGGTAAAGTCAAAGTTCTTTTATTGTTAAATAAAATTTTTGTATTGGCTGCGTCTTCACGGCGGTGTAAAAGGACATGCTCTTGAGATATCCATATGCATTGAGAGTTAGTCGGAGATGTCGTTGGAAAAAAATAAATGGAGTTTGTGGAGTCTACTGTGATGGGTGCTTTGTGGGTAATTCCTGTAAGTTGTTTAGTCGCCTCTTTCCTGCCCTCATAACTGCTCCCGAAGGAAATACACCCTTTCTTTATTATATCAATAGGTTTAAATGGGGAAACATATTCATCCTCCAGCTCCCAAATTTGCGAGTAAACTTTGCTGCCATATGTTAAAGGCATAATAATCATTGTGTCTGGATTAATTTCATATTCTTCAATCAAAGGGGGAGTTATTATTTTTACCATTACCTCATCTCCTCAAAAGTTATATTCCATCAACCATACCAGATTATTACCAAATAAACTCACTTTCTTCAAAAAGTTCTTAAATTGTTCATAAT
>NZ_JBALOZ010000159.1:371-3770 GCF_036965125.1 Bacillus sp. JJ1503 | reverse complement strand
GTTCCTGTAACGTATGGAAAGTTGGCCAATTTAATAATAGGCAGGAACTCCCTGTCTCTTCTATTACTCCAGTAAATTCAAGTCCCATGACAATAGGAGTCTTTATATTTTTCCAATGCCCTTTCCACGTATGCCAATCACTTCTGAATATGTCATTTGCTTTGATTTTTAAAATAACTCCATCATCAGTAAGGGTAGGTTCGGGTACCTCAATAAATTTTAAATCTTTATTGAATTCCTCTAAAACAATTACTTTCAAAATATTTCCCTTATTATTTAACTTACTATTTATATTTTTTTACCGAAATTTAAACCTGTGTTACTATTTCAGGTTCACTCAACAACCTGGGTATTCCACAAAACAGGGCCCGTACTGAAAAATGTTAATCCTGTAACTTTATCTGTGGCAGCAGAAGGCAGTGTATAATCTGCAATTTTAATAATCGGTAAATATTCCCAAGAATATCCCTGCAGTTCATTCCATAGTTTCGATGCTTCTTCTTGAGAGGAAGCTGATCTTATTTGCTGTAAAAGTTCTTCTGTTTTTTCATCTTCCGGCCCGTCAATATATCCAGGTATATAATGCAATTGTTCAATTGGTGTTGCTGATGTTGGAAATCCTGATACAAAGAGTTCCCATTTTGTTGGATCATTCCGCCTGGTTAAGGTAGTAGGCCAGTCATAAACTTCAACTTCTACATTTATTCCTGCTTTTTCTAACTGTTCCTTAATAACAACGCTTGAATTATACATATAAGAAAATTCTCGAGTCGTAAGAAGTCTTATTGTTTCACCATCGTACCCTGCTTCTGCTAATAGTTTTTTTGATTTTTCTGGATCGTTTTGATTGTAAAACTCACTTCCTGCATCACTGTACCAATTGTCTTGCTCTTTTACCATAATACTTGAATATATTCGATAATTATCAACAAGCGAGTTTTTTGCAATCGCTTCCATATTTAATGCAGCGTTAACAGCCTGCCTCATTTTCAAATTAGTCATCATGCCTTCATTTTTATTAAAAATAATATTTGTGTATCCAAAAACTGGAGCATAAACGTTGATATTTGGATTGCTCTCAAGCATTCCTACTGTATCTGGTTCATAAGCATATCCAACATCGTACTGTCCTGATTGAAGACCTGCTAGACGAGTAGATGGATCTATGACAATTTGGAAATACAGATTTTCAACTAAAGCTTCTCTTTTTCCCCCAAGTCCATCCGGAGCAGTTTCTACCAACTTGTAGTCTTCGAATTTAGCAAGATGTATATACTGATCCTGTTTCCAATCAATAAATTTAAAAGGTCCGGTTCCAATATATTCTTCAACACCCGATTCAGAAGCCGCTTCGATCACTTCTTTTGGCATAATGCCAGGAATTTGGATAGTTGGTGTTAGTGATGGTAGAATGAATAATGAAGGTTCCTTTACAGATAATTCAACAGTATTGGCATCTTTCGCCTTAAAAACTGCTCCTTCTAAAGGTGCAACCTTTGTTTTCTCTAACCATCTAACCATAGAAGCTACTACATCATCAGCTGTCATTTCTTTACCGTTATGAAACATTATTCCTTCCCTTAAGTGAAAGATATAGGTTTTGCCATCTTCACCAATTTCCCATGATTCAGCTAGCATTGGAACAACTTCAAATTTAGAGTTTAAGGTTACCAGAGTTTCAAAGATATGAATTGCAACATCTCTTGTTGTTGATGATGTGGTCATATGAGGATCAATTGTAGGAGGCTGAGCATTAATTGCATATTGTAAATTGTCTTTAATTTTTTCTTGTCGACCGTTTTCATTTGAAGATTTGGATTCATTATTTGCTTCGTTGCTGCACCCTAGCAATGTTAGTACCAAGAATGTTAACAGTGCACTAATAACTCTAGCTTTCAAATTCGTTCCCCCTTATTTTTTATAAGTTTAACCAATAGAAAAATAGGATCTAGTATTTAACTTTGTTCATTCATCCTACTTTCATAATTATAAGATGATTCTAATAATTTGAATATTAAGTATTTAATTAGATTGATTACGATTCTCTATCATTATAAATTTTATATTGCATATAGATGGAATTAAATCTTCAAATGTTTTATAATATCAGATAATTCAAATAATTACCGAATGCTATAATAATCCTAGATTAATTAGATACTTCTTAGTGACTCAAAATTGGAATAAATCTATTAGGGGGAGATTTTATGAATTTGCGCCAATTTGAATATATTGATCATATTGTACGGTATGGCACAATGAGGGAAGTTGCACGACAACTTTATATCACCGAACCCACAATAAGTCAGCAGCTTCGAAAATTTGAAGACGAGCTGGGTTTTCCAATATTTAAAAAGGATGGAAGGACTATCAAACTCACAAAGGAAGGAGAAAGCCTGCTTCCTTCCATTAAAGAAATTCTTATTTCGGTAAACAGTTTAGAAAATCAAATTAAAGAAATCTCAAATCCTCAAAATGGCCAAATTCATCTTGGCATTGGGCCTTTGACTGCGATTAAATATTTACCTAGATTATTTAAACTTTTTCACGAAATATACCCGAAGGTCAAACTGAATGTTATTCAAGGAGGGGTTGTTGAATTAAGTGAATTGTTAATAAATAATCAAGTAGATATTGTTGTTGCCCCAGTTAATGATGAAATTAGAAAATCATTGAAAAATAATGATATTGAATGCAAGGTTTTATTTAATGACGAATATATTGCTATAGTCTCAACCAACCACCCATTAGCACAAAAAGATAATATTTCACTTCATGACCTTTCATATGAAAAGCTAATCCTATATCGTGCTGGTATTATTAGAGAACATATTTTAGCTACCTTTGGACCAGATTTTAAGGAAAATATAATATTTTCGACTGAAAATAATGAATCTACCCGGGAGCTAGTGCGTCTAGGGATGGGAATATCAATTATTCCTAAATTTTACATAGAAACATGGTCCAGTAAAGATAAGGAGGGAATCTGTTTTCTGCCCTTCAAAGATTTAAGAATTAAACCCGATCCTTGTTGTTTTTACAATCAAAATCGATATACTCCAAACTATCTTAAGAAATTTATTGAAATTTTAATGAATTTTGATCATAACGATTAATATTAATTAGAAAAACCATCCAATTGGATGGTTTTATCATTTTGGAATAGGATCCCAAGCTGTTATTACTTTTTTACTTCTACCTGTATCGGGATCAAAAACTCTTCTTTCTATTTCTCCTATATTATCTCCATATACATGAATGCCTACACATGGCTCATCCGTTGCACAGCTAACCTTATGAACATCTTGGTCAGAGGTGCAACACACAACGACATTACCTTTTTTAAGAATTTGCTCATTGATTTGAACGGGTGCTGTTCCAGATGAAACATCATAATGA
>NZ_JBALOZ010000159.1:0-331 GCF_036965125.1 Bacillus sp. JJ1503 | reverse complement strand
AGATGAAACATCATAATGAATCTCATGCTCACCGCCTTGGATAATACCGATCACTCCCCATGTGCCATGACTATGAATAGGTGTGGATTGGCCTACATCCCAAACGGCTGAAGCGATCGAAAAACTGTTATCGGGAGCTACATAAATAGGGTATAATATATACTTATTCGGATTTGGCTTTTTAAAAGCCTCATGGATTAATCCTTCAATTGACATAATTTCCTTCATTCGATTAGCAACTTTTTCTGTAATACTTTTTTCATCTTCCTTTGCTTTAATTAAACAATCAATATATTCAATAAAACTTTTTAGTGCAGGATGCAATTTTAAA
>NZ_JBALOZ010000158.1:0-9964 GCF_036965125.1 Bacillus sp. JJ1503 | reverse complement strand
TCGGTCGAGGACTTAACCAAATTAAATGATTACTCGAAAGACTTCTTCAGCATTATCTAGTTTTGAGGGAACAAACCTCAATAAAATAGGTCTAGTGGCGATAGCGAAAAGGTCACACCCGTTCCCATCCCGAACACGGAAGTTAAGCTTTTCAGCGCCGATGGTAGTTAGGGGCTGTCCCCTTGTGAGAGTAGGACGTCGCTAGGCAATGAACAAGCATCCATTATGGATGCTTTTTTTTATATGTTAAATTCGTAGAAGTTTACTTCTCGTTTTGTTGGAGTTATAATGAAAGTAACAATATCTGGGAGGGACATGAGTTGACTAATTATTCTGGAGAGGTTATTCCGCTGATTCTTGATTTTTGTAAATGGCTAGTCGAGCAAAATAAATCTGCTAATACTGTAAAAACATACGGTCTAGAACTTGAAAGGTTTCATGAATGGCTTCAAAAGAACGATTCTGATTTAAACCATTTGCGTAAGAGTGATATTCAAGATTATATTTCCCACCTGGAACAACAGCAAAAGAGCCTAGCAACAATTGATAAAATTGTTGGTATTATACGTACTTTTGCGAAGTACCTGAAGCAGCCTGAACTTACTTTTGGTATTGAACTAAAGCCTGTGGAAAGAAATGAAGAATTTGAAATATTATCCGAGGCGCAGTATCAAGTATTGATAGAAAAGGTAAATCATAATAGTGATCTGCGAGATCGGGCTATAGTCTATATACTGTTGCACACTGGAATTCGTATTTCAGAATTATGTAATTTAAACTGGGAGCATGTCAACTTCGAGAAAAATGAGATAACTGTTGAAAAAAAGGAAGAAAAACGTGTCATTCCTCTATCAAGGGATGCAAGAGAGCATTTAAATGAATACTTTGTGGTTCACCCATTAAAAAAAGAGGCCATTTTCATCTCGCAAACAGGCAAACGATTAACAGAAAGAACCATCCAATACATGCTTAAAAATTATGATGTAACCCCAAATCAGTTAAGACATACTTTTTGTCAACGGCTCGTTGATTCTAATGTCGATCTTGAGGTTGTTTCAAAACTGGCAGGCATTAAGGATTTAAATCTAGTCAAAAGATATATAAAAAGATCCGAGGTAAATAGAAGCCAATTAGAGGAAGTCATTAATAATGCTTTTATTAACGACACACAAGGATAGGTTGTTTTATTAGGGGTGTAATAAGTACTTTTTTATAGCCTTTCCGAATCATTCGGAAGGGTTATTGTAATTAAGGAATGATATTTCAAGTTCCTTAAAATTTAGGAAGAGTATAATTCCATCTGCCAGATCGCTAAAAGAATCCTTTAACTATCTACTTGTTGTTGCAATATTGCTATATCCCACCAATCTTATTACCTTATCTACTTCATTATCTCCAGGCGCGGCCGGCAGCCTTTTTTAAAGTGCTGACACAGTAAATACCCTCATAATGAAAGAATCTCTAACAGAATGCTGGAGATTCTTATGATTATTTTTTAAATTTTTCCGGAAACTGCTTCACAACTCCCGCAGAAATAGTATCTGCCATTAGGATTATATGTGTGATTCCATTGTCAATTGAAACGATTCTTGCGTTCCAATCTTTTGCTAAACTTGCAGATAAATCATTTGTCACAAATTTCAGATGCGTATAGAGTAAATTTTTTAGATCTTCGTTTTTCAAATAGGGGTTGGCACCGCTAAGGAAAGCTGCTATTTTATCAGCATTTCTATACCATTCTTTGTTTAGCTGATTCACCAAGGCTTTATTTCCGCTTTTAGCCGCATCTACAATCTTTCCTGCAATAATAATATGCTCCTTAAGCAAATCCGTAAGTTTGTTCCCAGCTTGCTCTCCGTATACTGGCTTTATAACATTACCAATATCCTCCTGATTTTTCAGAAGCCTAGTCAATACCTGTTTTTGATCCTCTGCTCTTGCTGTTGTTGCACTTGTAATATAATTACTTGTCCACAATACATGATCAATCCAAAGTCTCCTGAAATGATTTTCAAACTTTACTTCAGATTGGCTAATGCATGGTACCTGCGTCTCAGCGTAGGTACTGATTGTTCCAGTCATCATGTTTAGTGGAAATAACAAAATAAAACCCATCAACAATAATTTTTTCATAAACCTTCTCCTTCCAAAGATAAAAAATACCCTTTTTATTATTGATATATAGGTTTTTTTTATTCCTAAAAATGGTTCTGCTAACCCTGCTTTTTTAAGAAAAAATGAAATTTGGATAAATAACGAAGTGTAAGTGAGAATTCTGGTAGAATATTTATTTTTTGTAGGAAGTAAGGAATATAAAGTATTACTAATTGGTGCGAGAGTTTACGAGAAAGGACGGCCCCTTTTTTTCTTTTTCAACAGGGGCGATCAGTTTAATAAGGGATAATTAGAAAACTGCTTATGGTAGTAGTTAAATACTAGGTAGTATCTAACAAAGGATGTTTATGAGTGAAACTAAAAGGGGAAATTTAACATGTTATTTACTATACTTGCATAAAGGTGGGATTTAACATGTTAAGAAGAACTTGTTTACTATTTTGTTTGTTATCCATGGTAACCCTTCCTATTGGGTGTTCAAAACAGGAGTCCCAAGTATCGAAGGAGCTAAATGAAAATAAAACGACCAATAACCTATCTATTCCAAATGAATACAGCCATGCTAAAGATATAATTGTTGCTCTAACCAAACAGGGGCTCAAGATTAATGAAATAAAAAACTCTAATTCTATGGCGCTTTTCCAAACAAAACCGAATTATGCCATGTATGTGGAGAGTGAATGGGGAGATTTTGAACTAATTCATTTGGAAAACAAAAATGGTAAAGACTTCATCATAATAAAAAAGGAAGAAACTGATGGGGGATATGTATATTCAATAAGGAAAAATGATGAACCAGAACAATTATATTATACAAACGCAATCACATATTTTAATAAAAATGATGAGTACATTACCATTAGCCGAACGAAAGAATTAAATGAAATAATTAGGAAAGTTTTTGAAATAAGCCAAAAATAGTTCAACTGCAAAAGTCAGTATGTCTTAGGTTAGGTGTTGGATTGCCTTTGTATTAACGACTGCTTCAGACGAAGAAACAATTCGGTATCTATGCGATAACACTTAATGACGAGGATTTTCTTGTTATTAATAAATAACAAGCACCATTCGAAAAAAGAGAAACATGATTTCATTCATGATTTCTCTTTTTTTATATTCTAAGAGTAAATGGATGGGGGAAGTATTAAAGTGGATGATTAAAAAATATTTATTTCATTATGATAGAAGTGTAGGTTACTTTGTAAAGCACATTATACTAGTTCTGCCATAAAGTTATTTGGAATATAGTTAGATAGATTCTTTCAATCTACCGAAAAAACTAATTAAAGATTCGGTATCTAAATGGAGGTATTATATGGCGAATTTGAATCAAAGTGTAAGGGTTGCGGTTATTCAAGCTGCATCCATTATTATGGACCGTGATGCCACCATAAATAAAGCAGTTAGCTTAATACAACAAGCAGGAGAAAAGGGCGCCCAAATTGTTGTTTTTCCAGAGGCATTTATTCCAGCGTATCCTAGAGGATTATCCTTTGGCACTGTAATAGGAAGCCGCACTGACGATGGAAGGAAAGACTGGTATCGATATTGGGAGAACTCGATTCCTGTTCCTGGTGAAGCGACGGAACAGCTTGGTCAAGCCGCACGTGAAGCGGGAGTATACCTTATTATGGGTGTGATTGAACGGGATAGCGAATATAGTGGTGGTACACTTTTCTGTTCTGTTATTTTTATAGGCCCAGATGGTTCCCTTTTGGGTAAACATCGAAAATTAAAACCAACTGCAGCGGAACGGATTGTTTGGGGTGAGGGGGATGGAAGTACATTACCTGTATTTGATACTCCGCATGGAAAAATTGGAGCTCTGATTTGCTGGGAGAACTACATGCCTTTAGCGAGAGCGGCCATGTATGCACAAGGTGTTCAGCTTTATATTGCCCCAACTGCTGACGCTAGAGAATCATGGCAGTCGACTATTCGTCATATAGCAATGGAAGGCAGATGCTTTGTATTGTCCTCCAATCAATTTGTAACGAAGGACATGTACCCTGAGGATTTAGCTTGTTATGATGACCTTGTATCAGCTCCAGATGTGATGTGTAACGGTGGAAGTGCCATTGTTGGGCCACTTGGTGATTATGTTGCTGAACCTGTTTGGGGAAAAGAAGAAATGATTATTGCCGATCTTGATATGAGACAAATAGCCTCTAGTCAATTTGACTTCGATCCAGTAGGGCATTATTCAAGGCCGGATGTTTTTAAATTGTTAATAAACAAAGAAAAGCAGGAAAATATCATTTGGAAGAAATAACCCTGTAGGTCCTGCTTTTTAATAGGGAAAGGGATCTTTTTCTTATAGGGACATCCTTTTTATTTTTCAATGAGCAGTGTAACACTTCCAATAGCAAGACCTTTTGCTTCAATGTTATACTAATGGAAAAAGTTAGGGGGAGACTGTCATGAACAGGCTACAAGGAAAAACAGCGATCGTCACTGGTGCCAGCTCTGGAATTGGCGCTGCTATTGCTAAGGAATTAGCCATGGAGGGAGCAAATATCGTCCTGGCCGCCCGCCGGCTGGAAAAATTAAACGAAGTAAAAAGTGAAATTACAGAAATAACGAATGGCAAGGTGAAAGTAATTGCTGTCCAGGCGGATATGTCAGTTAAAAGTGACGTTAATCAGCTAGCGGAAAAGGCACAAGCAGAATTAGACAATGTAGATATTTTTATCAATAATGCTGGGCAAATGCGAACAGCAACCATCCGATCCGGGCAGGTGGAGGATTGGGAGCAGATGATTGATGTTAATATAAAAGGTGTACTTTACGGCATTCATGCTGTATTGCCATCGATGCTTAGCCGGTCAACTGGACATATTATCAATATTGCTTCGGTTTCCGGTCTTGAGGTAACAAAAACAAGTACCGTCTATAGTGCTACAAAGTACGCTGTTCGGGCCATTTCCATGGGATTGGAAAAGGAACTTGCTAGAACAGGTGTAAGGATAACGAATATTTCACCAGGGATGGTAGATACAGACTTGAGCAGTAATAGAACCTCGAATGATCGTAAAAAGCTTGAAGCAGCCGATATTGCAAAGGCTGTTGTCTATGCTGTCACCCAGCCTGACTATGTGAATGTAAATGAAATTACAGTTCGTCCAGTGTAAATAGCAGGGGGCTGTCCAGAAAGTAAGTTTTGATCACTTTCTGGAGCCCTTTTTTATATTCATCAAGGAAAATATCTTTACTTTTGCACTAATCATAAATAGAATTTAGTTAAATTAAAATGGTGTTTTGCTAGTCTTTAGGAAAATGAAAGAAATTAGATGACTAAGGAGTTAGAAGTTGAAAACAAAAGAATTTACTTTAACTGCGATTTTTATATCTATTATTTTATTATGTGCTTTAACACCTTTTGGGTATATACATTTAGGTGTAATTAAAGCGACTATCATTCATATTCCAATAATTATAGCTTCTATTATTTTAGGGCCCAAAATTGGTGCTTTCTTAGGGCTTGTGTTTGGTTTCACTAGTATTGCAATAAATACGATCACTCCAACCTTGTTATCATTTGCTTTTTCACCAGCAATTCCTGTATTAGGCACGAGTCAGGGAAGTATTTGGGCGTTATTTATTGCAATTGTTCCGAGAGTAATAATTGGGTTTATACCTTACTATATTTTCAAAGCTGTTCATAAAGCTATTATAAAGAAAAAGTCCAATCAAAAGCCTGCTTTATTTTTAACTGGCTTACTTACAACTTTTATACATACATTTTTAGTCATGGGTTCTATTTCTTTTTTATTTCAAGATGCCTATGCTCAAGCTATTAATGCCAGTAGCACGAGTGCAATTTATAAAGCTGTTTTAACTGTGTTTTTTACAAATGGACTTGCCGAAGCAGTCCTTGCTGGAATTGTAACAACGGCTGTGGTTCCACCGTTATTGAAGGTATTGAAAAAATAAATATCACCCGTTATCACGGGTGGTTTTAAATGTAATCACAGGGAGAGGAAGTGTAGTGAGGGATAAGCATGTATTGGATCCTCGAATTTCTGTGATTACATTTACTAGAAATTATGTGCTTTTTAGATTCTTAAAATTAGATTGAGATGATTTAAACTTCAAATTCTTTAATTTTTGCATTCGGTGTTAATACTTCTTCTGGCTTAAACTCTGCTAAAGGCTCTCCATTTTTGACTTTGTTAACCCAATCATGGTTAGCTAAGGCCCCTTTGCCTAAGGTAACCACATCGGCTTCCCCGTTCTCAATGATTTTCCTCGCCATGCTAGGATCCTCTAAATGACCGTTGGCGATTACAAGAATCCTTCCGTATTTTTTTGCAAGAGAGGCAAGTGATGCTTCGCTTGTATCGAATGCAGGCTTCCATGCTTGGTGTTCCGTAACATGGATAAAGTCAAGACCTGCTTGCCCTAATTGACCAAAGATAATTTCAGCATCTTTTTCTTTTCCTGCCCATTTATGTGTGTAATCATTTACTTTCACTTGCGAAATCCGAATACCAATAGTAAAGTCCTTCCCTACTGCTTCCCTAATCGCTTTAGACACTTCCACCAATATAAGGACCCGATTTTTCGTAGAACCACCGTATTCATCTGTACGGTGATTTGTATAATCAGTAAGGAACTCATCAAGTAAATAACCATTGGCTCCATGAATTTCAATCCCATCAAATCCAGCTAATAGAGCACGTTTAGCAGCATTTACAAATCCTGTTATAACTTCAGTTATTTCTACTTTCGTTGCTTCTCTTGGCATTGGGTAAGGGCCAGTTCCTTCATAAGCTTCACTTTTTTCCCCTTTTGGCTGAACAGCAGAAGGAGCGATTGATTCTTCAGTAAAAGGATTCCCATGAACAAGAGCCCCAGTATGCATGATCTGCGCAAAGATTTTCGCGCCTGCTTGATGAACAGAGTCTACTAATTTCTTCCACGCTTCTGTTTGTTTTTCATTAACAATCCCTGGCTGATATAAATAACCTGGGCTATACTTTTCATCTGTATAAATCCCTTCAGTAATAATAAATCCAAATCCCCCGCGGGCAAAAGATGTATAGTATGATATCATTTCATCAGTTACTAATCCTTCAGATGTTGCACTGATGCGTGTCATTGGTGCAACCCCAACTCGATTATCTACTGTTATATTCCCTAATGTAACAGTCTCAAATAACGTTTTTGTATTTGTCATTGTCAAAACTCCTTCTTTTATAACAGTTCATTGTATATTCTTAATCAACCATAAAGTATTTATTTAACATCCTTCACTATTCGCTCAAGGGTATCTCGTTTTTGGAAGGACCCTATTCAATAGAAATTTTCTATCTATGTTCTGTATCATTGTAATTCACTGCCTTAGTTTAGTAAAATAGATATCAATGAACTATTAGTTCGATAATATTGAACTGTGAAAGGGATAATTAGATGGAACTTCGCCAACTTATAACACTCAAGACAATTGTAGAAAGAGGAGGATTTAAAAAAGCTGCTGAACATCTCGGTTATGCTCAATCCTCCGTTACTACCCATATAAAAGAATTAGAAGAGGAAGTAGGAAAGCCTTTATTTGATCGACTTGGCAAGAAAGTCGTTTTGACTTATTACGGTCATCGACTTCTTTCTTATGCGGTAAAGATCATTGAATTGCATGCTCAGGCGTTAAACATAGACGAGGATCCAACAGGCGATCTTATTATTGGTATCTCGGAATCGCTGACGATCGGCCGTGTTCCACCTATTCTTCTTGAATATAAAAAATCTTATCCTAAAGTTAACCTTTCACTAAAATCTATCGAGAATTATAATGTGGCATCACATCTTCAAAATGGCGACATCGATCTAGCATTGGTATTAGAAAAAGAAGGTTGGTCCTTACATGAGATTCATTGTGAAGAATTGAAAAGAGAAAAAATGGTTTTGATAAGTCCTCCAAAGCAAGAAAACCCAAGAACGGTTTTATATACGGAAAGGTCATGCAGTTATAAGTCTGTTTTTGATCACTATATCAATTTTAAACAAGTGGATGTGAAAGAAAGTTTAGATTTCCAAAGTATAGAAGCCATTAAACAATGTGTTAGAAGTGGATTAGGAATTTCATTGGTACCTTATTTTTCAGTGAAAGAAGAATTAGAAAGTCAGAAATTGCATGGGGAGGAAGTAGAACCGGAACATCCAGCTATTTCAACATTCCTTGCCTATCATAAGGACAAGTGGCTTTCTCCATCTATCATAAGTATGATAACCTTAATAAAGAAACACTCTAAAAATTGGGATTAAAAAAGAGAAAAACATATTCTTAGAATCCTTAATAAATGAACAAATAAGAGGGCAAGTTTTGAGAAATGATCCATCAAAACTTGCCCTCTTTTTATATAAATTGAATAAGTATATTACATATCTAAGTCTGTAAATGCATAAGGCAATAATTCCCTTAAGGTCAATTCTAATATATCTTTCTTCTCGTTTGTTAAATAAACGGGCATTTCAGGTAAACAGAATTCTGCTAACACTTGTCTGCAAATACTACAAGGTGGAAGAAAATCTACCGTATCACCCGCGACAGCTATCGCCTGGAAATCACCCTTTTTGTAACCATTTGCGATTGCAGTAAAAATAGCTGTTCTCTCAGCACAATTTGTTTCACCTAATGAAACATTTTCCACGTTTACTCCATTAATAACAGTACCATCTTTTAGTAATAACGCGACTCCAACTGGGAATTTGGAATAAGGTACATAGGCCCTTTCCTTCATCTTACGTGCACTTTCCATTAATAGCTCTTTATTCATATGATCCATCCCTTTCAAAGAAGAATGAACTTTTCAAAGTCCCCTTAATGCCAACGTTTGATTGGCAGGATTGTTATAATATTATATTTAGGAAAATTTGTCAACATAGATGAATTAGATGATGGAAATGCTTTCCTGTCTCCACTCTAAGTTTGTCAAAGGATAGGGAAAATTATTAATCATTTAAAAAGTCCACAAAATAGCAGCAAAATAGATTAAAATAAATGAAAATAATCATTTTAGGAGGTACTCACTTTCATGAGAGTCGCAATTGCACAATTATCCACCAGTGTTGATAAGGCCTCTAATTTAGAGAAGGCGATCCAATACATTGCGAAAGCCAAAAGTAAAGGCGCAGATTTTGTCATTATTCCGGAATTTTATATGGCACTTGCCACCCCAAAGTCTGGCGTGTTGCCTGTTGAGGTAGCGGAACCGCTAGATGGTCCGTTTGTTTCTGGCCTTGCACAAGCTGCCCGTGAAAACGAAATCTATGTTGTTTGTGGTATGTATGAACCAAAAGCGGATGATCAAAAACGCGCCTATAACACAACCGTGTTTATTAACCGTTCAGGCGAGATCATTCATTCTTATCGAAAAACTCATTTATATGATGCTTTTAGTTATAAAGAGTCGGATACGATTATTGCGGGTGATAATCAATATAAAGTAGTAGAAACAGAGTTTGGAAAAATTGGCTTAATGGTGTGCTATGAATTAAGATTTCCCGAGATTGCAAGACAGTTTGCGCTTCAGGAAGCGGATGTCCTGTTTGTTCCTGCCGGATGGGTAGCGGGTCCGATGAAAGAGGAGCATTGGCAGACGCTGATTCGCGCACGGGCGATTGAAAATACGATGTTCGTTTGCGGTGCCGACCTTGTTGGCGATATTTTTTCCGGACGAAGTCTGATTGTTGATCCGATGGGAATTGTCCTCGCCAGCGCCGGTGAGGAAGAAACGTTATTTTTCGCTGATCTTGATTTAGATCGGATTCGCCGAGTGCGAGAAAAACTGCCAAGCGTAAGAGACCGAAAACCGGAATTTTACTGCTAAAGCGGTCCTTGCCACGCTCC